>DTXR01000571.1 GCA_012962365.1 Chromatiaceae bacterium
CACAAGATTGGTGAAGTGCACGATGGCGCGGCCACCATGGACTGGATGGAGCAAGAACAGGAGCGTGGTATCACCATCACTTCTGCTGCGACCACCTGTTTCTGGAAAGGCATGGCCGGGAACTATCCCGAGCATCGCATCAATATCATCGACACCCCCGGGCATGTGGATTTCACCATCGAGGTGGAGCGTTCTTTGCGTGTGCTGGATGGCGCTGTGTTCGTGCTGTGTGCAGTGGGTGGCGTAGAGCCCCAGTCCGAGACTGTCTGGCGCCAGGCCAACCGTTACGAAGTGCCTCGCATGGCTTTCGTCAACAAGATGGATCGCATGGGTGCCAACTTCTTCCGCGTTGTAGAGCAGCTCAAGGAGCGTTTGGGTGCCAATGCCGTGCCCATCCAGGTGCCTATCGGTGCAGAAGAGGGTTTCTCCGGCGTCATCGACCTGATAAAGATGAAATCCATCGTCTGGAGCGACGAAAACATGGGTGTGGAATTCCATTATGAGGATATTCCCGCAGATATGGTAGATGTCGCCGAGGAATGGCGCGGTCATATGGTGGAGGCAGCAGCTGAAGCCAACGACGAGATGATGGAAAAGTACCTCGAAGGCGAGGAGCTGACCGAAGACGAGATCATGGAAGGTCTGCGTATCCGCACCCTGAACCTGGAGATCACGCCGGTGACCCTGGGCTCTGCTTTTAAGAACAAGGGCGTGCAAGCGATGCTCGATAAGATCATCGAACTCATGCCTTCTCCCCTCGACGTGCCTGCCATCAAGGGCGAGCTGGAAGACGGTAGTGAGGCTGTTCGCCATGCGTCCGACGATGAACCGTTCGCCGCGCTGGCTTTCAAGATCGCTACAGACCCGTTCGTAGGCACTCTGACGTTCTTCCGCGTCTATTCCGGTGTGGTTAATGCGGGCGACAGCGTCTACAACCCGGTGAAGCGTAAGAAAGAGCGTATGGGTCGTATCCTGCAGATGCACGCCAACTCCCGCGAGGAGATCAAGGAAGTGCGGGCCGGCGATATTGCTGCGGCCGTCGGTCTCAAGGATGTCACCACGGGTGATACGCTGTGTGATATGAAAGAGCAGATCGTTCTCGAGCGGATGGAATTCCCCGAGCCCGTCATCTCTGTCGCCGTGGAGCCCAAAACCAAGGCTGACCAGGAAAAGATGGGTATCGCCCTGCAAAAGCTGGCCCAGGAAGACCCTTCTTTCCGTGTGCATACCGATGAAGAATCTGGCCAGACCATCATCTCCGGCATGGGCGAGCTGCACCTGGATATCATCGTCGATCGTATGAAGCGCGAATTCAGTGTCGAGGCCAACGTGGGTGCACCTCAGGTGGCCTATCGTGAAACCATTCGCAAGCCGGTCGAAGCTGAAGGCAAATTTGTGCGTCAGTCCGGTGGTCGTGGTCAGTATGGCCATGTCTGGTTGAAGATCGAGCCGCTGACCGATAGTGATGAGAACTACGAGTTTGTCAACAACATCGTGGGTGGGGTGGTGCCGCGTGAGTACATTCCCGCCGTTGACAAAGGTATCCAGGAGGCCATGCAAAGTGGTGTTATCGCAGGCTATCCTGTCGTGGATATCAAGGCCACGCTCTATGATGGTTCCTACCATGAGGTGGATTCCAACGAGCAGGCGTTCAAGATTGCCGGTTCCATGGGCTTCAAGAACGGTGTGGCTGAAGCCGACCCCGTACTGCTGGAGCCCATCATGAAAGTTGAAGTTGTTACCCCTGAGGAATACATGGGTGACGTTATCGGCGACCTCAACAGTCGTCGCGGCATGGTCCAGGGAATGGAAGACAGTCCTGCAGGAAAGATCATTAAAGCGGAAGTGCCGCTATCTTCCATGTTCGGTTATGCAACGGACTTGCGTGGGGCGACCCAGGGGCGCGCCAACTACAGCATGGAATTTTCCAAATACAGTGAAGTGCCGCAGAGCATCGCGGACAGCATCGTAAACAAGTAACCCAGATTTCGTTGAAAAGGTAAGCTACAGTGTCTAAAGAAAAATTTGAAAGAACCAAACCCCATGTAAACGTGGGCACCATTGGTCACGTAGACCACGGTAAAACCACGCTGACTGCGGCGATCACAACCGTACAGGCGGCGAAGTTTGGTGGTGAGACCAAGGCTTACGACCAGATTGACAATGCCCCGGAAGAGCGCGAGCGTGGTATCACCATCGCGACCGCCCACGTGGAATACGAGTCTGACACCCGTCACTACGCTCACGTAGACTGCCCGGGCCATGCGGACTATGTAAA
>DTXR01000572.1 GCA_012962365.1 Chromatiaceae bacterium
AAGACCGTCCATCTGCGCAAATCTACCCGGGCTGAACCGGAGCAAAAACAAATTTATGATGTGCTTGGCGTTACCTCACAACCAGGCTGCTCACACAAGACATGGGTGTAGTTGAGTCCAGGTTTCCACAACTGAAAAATCTGTAGTGCCATAACGGCCGCCTTGCAATCTGTAACTTGTTGTTTTCTCCGGCATTGTTCTCAGAAAAATTCAAAGATAGGCTAGGGAAAAAGGCCGCAGGCAAGGTCGAGGTCCTCGTGCCACAAGAGCATGAAGTGGAATACCGGCATCACCAGTGCATGTACTGCCTGGAGCCCTTCAAGACCCTCTACTTCGGTTTCGAGGGTTCCGCTCACCCCTGTTGCTACAAGGGTGTCACCTTCGGGGATATCAAGAAACAGCAGGCGCATGAGATCTGGCAGTCCGGGCTGATGCATTCCCTGCGCGATCACATCAGCCGGCAGGCATACCCCGTGGATCTTTGCCATGGCTGCATCAAGACCGGACTGTACCCGAAAGCCAATGCCGCGCGCATGTACAGCATCCACTACAGCCGCTGGTACGCAGACCGCTTTGGTCAGCGCTTCGATACGAAGCTGATTGAAAGGATGAAAGCCCTGCCGGACAGCAGAGAGGTATTCGAGGAAATGCTGCTGCCGCACGCTACAGGGGCATGAATTCGAATCGATAGACAGCCAGGCCCAGCTTGCGGGCATGACTGTGATCGATGGCAGTTGCGTCCCCTGTCCCTCTCACGCCTGTATAGGGCAGCTCCAGACCGATGTGCAGTCGACGGCTGCCAGCCGGTGCCTGCAATGCGGCGCGCACTCGAAATTCTCCCGCCTGTTGCACTGTTTCAGCGGGCACCTGAATATCGTTGATGGTCATCCTCAGGTTGCGCAGCATTTCCTCGTCCAGCCAGTCTGCCAGCACCATTTCCATGCGATAACGCCTGTCTTCCGGCAAGGCAACCTGAATATTGGATATCCGGCCCGGCCCCGTCCAGCGCAACACGCCTTTTTCCGGCACCAGTTCCCGCTGGTGCCAGCCGCTACCGCATAGCGGCTGGACGAAATCCACCACCAGCCGGTCTTCCAGCGCCACAGGCGACATGGCGCAGGGGGGCTGCGCCCGGCCCGCTTCCTTCTCATCCTGCATCCTGAGGTACTGTTGTTCGAACAATCTCCTGCCCCGTTCATACAGCCGGCGATCCAGAACCGTGGCCTGCTTCAACAGGGCCAGCACATCATGGGACAGCGCGTCCAGGCGGGTGCGCCCGG
>DTXR01000573.1 GCA_012962365.1 Chromatiaceae bacterium
CTCAAGGAAGGCATGGAAAAAGCCCGTCAGGCCATCGCCAGCGGCGAGGCGCGCAACCGGCTGGACAAGCTCATCATCGTTTCCCAGGGATTCGATTGAGCGTTCCTATTCCGCTGAACGTCATCAGGCAAATCGTTTCGTCGCCCCGGCACAGGCCGGAACCCACAAAGGTTTACTCCCGTGAATGATACCCCCGACATCCTGAAGAAAATCGTTGCCCGCAAGCTCGAAGAAATCGAAGTCGCCCGGCAGCAGATTTCCCTGGACGAGTTGCAGCAGGGACTGGATAGAAAATCGCCACCGCGCGGCTTTGTTGCTTCCATCAAAAAAAAGCTTGCCGCAGGAAAGCCCGGCGTCATTGCCGAGATCAAGAAGGCTTCACCTTCCAAAGGTGTGCTGCGGGAGAACTTTCAGCCGGCGGAAATCGCAAAGAGCTATGCCAGACAGGGTGCGGCCTGCTTGTCCGTGCTTACCGACATCGACTTTTTCCAGGGCAGCCCCGAATATCTGAAGCAGGCCAGAGCCGCCTGCGAACTGCCGGTCATACGCAAGGATTTCATCATCGACCCCTACCAAGTGTATGAAGCCCGCGCCATGGAGGCGGACTGCATCCTGCTCATCGCCGCCTGTTTGAGCGATGAACAGCTCGGGAACCTGAACGCACTGGCTCAGTCCCTGGGCATGGACGTACTCATCGAGGTGCACGATGCACAAGAACTGCAACGTGCGCTGCAAGTTCCCAACCCCATGATCGGCATCAACAACCGCAACCTGCGCACCTTCAAGGTCAGTCTGCAGACGACCCTGGACATGCTCGGGCAGATTCCCGATGACAGGCTGGTCATCACCGAATCCGGCATCCTGGCGCCCGCAGATGTGGCGCTGATGCGTGAACACGATGTGCATGGTTTTCTGGTGGGAGAGGCCTTCATGCGGGCGGAAGATCCGGGCAGCGAGCTGGCGCGACTGTTTTTCACAGAGTAGTATCTTGTCAATACGATTGGAAAAGCGGTCAAAAAAGGAGAGATTCATGTTTCAGATTTCAACGCTGTACAAGCCGTTGGTGCTGTTTTCTGCATGCAGTCTCCTGGCCGGCCCCAGCTTCTCGGCACCCTATACAGGACTGGTGAAAGTCCCCGCACGCGGAGCGGATTTCTTCACGACAGCGGAACGCTTCAACCGTTACTACACGGATCCAACCTACAAGCCCGAACGCATACTGCATGTCAGCCCTTCTGGAAACGGTGACGGCAGCGCCACATCACCCATGAGCCCGGACCAGGCTTTTTCCGATGTCCGTGCCGGGGATGAAATCCTGTTCCAGGAAGGGCGATACACAGGCTGCTGGGAGCTGGACGAGGACAGCTCCGGCGCCTACGACAAGCCTCTGGTCATCAAAGCGGCTTCAGACAAAGTCAGCATCGACTGCTGCAACAGCGGACGAAAAGCCTGCTTCAACCTCGAAGGTGCGAACTATATCGCCATCGATGGCTTCTCTCTGAATGGCGGCAGCTACGGCATACGCGCAGTGGGGCTGGGATATGCGCAACCCAAACACCAGAAAGGCATCGCCATCCTGAACAACAGGATAGGCGGTCAATACAAGGATCCGATCTTTTCCGGGCAGTCTGACTGGATCGCGGTTGACGGCAATACCGCACACCATGCAGGCGACGGCGACGGCCATGGTATCTACCTCTCCAACGGCGGCGACTGGATGATCGTGCGCAACAACGAGCTGCACAGCAACGCAAGCTCGGATTTCCAGATAAACGCCGACCCGATAAGCACTTGTATGGAAACCGATATCGCCTATGATGACCCCCGCTGTGATGGCAGTGCGCTGGATGCTAAAGGGCAGGGTACCAGTGAATTCGTGCTGGTTGAGAGCAACCACTTCCATAACAGCGATGTTGGCCCGAACTTCACATCGGTCAGAAATGCGGTGGTACGCAACAACATCTTCGGCCCCTATGATCGACATGGCACCAGCTTCTGGCAGGAAACTGGCAACCCGCGCCTGGGCTCCAGCGACAATCGTATCGAGCACAACCTGTTTATCGGCTTCAATCGCCGCCATATACTGCAGAGTGTCGCCTATTCGGACCGTAACCAGGTGCGCAATAACATTCTTCTTGGCTACCGGCACTCGGGAAAGTCGCTCGAAGCCAATCCGGAAACCGTGCTGGTTGAAATCGATCCGGATACGGTGCATGACAACCACTTTTCCGGTAATGTCTATATTGGCGGACGGTTCTCCGGTTTCACGCCGGTATCCGGTGAATTGCGGCTGAAGAAATTCGATCCCGCCTGGTTTTCAGGCTTTCCCACTGACGGCATGGGAACTGCAACCGACTATCGCCCTGCTGAAACCGCGCCTTTCATCGACAAGGCCGTGCTGCTGCCGACCACCCCCATGGATATGGAAGGCCGTCCCAGAAGAAACCCGGTCAACCCCGGCCCCTGGGAATACGGCGGCGAACTCAGGGCCACCATCACCCCTTCAGGCACTTCCCCGAAAACTGACAATTCGGGCATCACCCGCTGACAGCCATGACTTATCAGAAACAACTCGATCTGCTCACCGCCGGCCGCGGCACCTACAATATCACCAAGGAAATCCAGAAAGCCGTTGCCGATTCCAGCGTCATCACCGGCTTGTGCCATGTATTCGTGAAGCACACCAGCGCTTCACTGATATTGTGTGAAAACGCCGATCCCACGGTGCGCAGCGACCTGGAGCGTTTCATGATCAATCTGGTCCCCGATGGCTCGCCCTTGTTTGAACACGTAGACGAAGGCAGCGATGACATGCCTGCTCACATACGCTCCATTCTCACCAATATGGATCTGACCCTGCCCGTCAGCCACCGCATGCTGGCACTGGGCACCTGGCAGGGGATCTATCTGTATGAACACCGTAGCCGGGCACATCAGCGCCAGGTGGTAGTAACGGTCAGCGGTTAAGAGCCTCGCTCAGCCGCCAAGCTCCAGCACGCCGTCCATCTCCACGCCGGCACCCCGCGGCAGGGCCGCCACGCCGATAGCCGCACGCGCGGGATAGGGCTGGCTGAAATAATCCGCCATCACCTCGTTCACCAGGGGAAAGTGCGATAAATCGGTGAGGAACACATTCAGCTTGGCCACGTCTGCCAGACTGCCACCCGCAGCTTGGGCCACCACCGACAGATTATCGAAAACCCGCCTGATCTGCGCTTCCATGTCACCCTCCACCATTTCCATGGTTTCCGGCACCAGGGGAATTTGCCCGGACAGATACACCGTATTGCCCACCTTGACCGCCTGGGAATAGGTGCCGATAGCCTGGGGAGCCTTGTCTGTGCTGATGATTTCTTTATTCATTTTTTTGCCTGCTATTATAGAACCATGATGAAGTTGCTCATTTTGACACAGGTACTCTGGCTGGCGACAGCCTGCGAACAGGAACAGAAAGCCGTCTTGCCTGAAGAGCCCTGGTCAACCGAAGCCGAAATACTGTTTCAGGATGCGCAGGTATTGAGATACGAGCTGCAACAGCAGGAGCTGGAAGCAGCCCGCCTGCGCGCTCAGGATGTCGTGGGAGCGCCGCCTTCACTGCGCAGATAGGCGATCACCAGCAGCAACATGCACAACGCGACCGCCAACCCGTTTTTCCACAACAGGAAAGGCGTTTCTCCTTTCATCGGCTGAATGTCGGCGCTGATCGTTCCCCGTTTCCACTGGGGTAACATGGCCACCATGCCGCCCCTTTCATCAATGATTGCCGATACCCCGGTATTGGTCGCCCGCAGCATATAGCGGCCCGTTTCCAGCGCCCGCATACGCGCCATTTCAAGGTGTTGATGTGGCGCCAGGGAATCACCGAACCAGGCGTCGTTACTGGCGTTCACCAGAAATGCCGCCTGGGGCAGCGCCTGCGCGATCTCCTCGCCAAAAACATCCTCATAACAAATGGAAATGCCGGCATCCATGCCTGCCAGCTTCAGTAAGGGCGGTTTGCCACTATCTCCGGCAGAAAAAGAAGACATGGGTATGGCGAACAGTTCCACCAAGGGTTGCAGCAAAGATGCGAAAGGCATGAATTCACCGAAAGGCACCAGATGCCGCTTGAAATATTCTCCCCGCCCGGAAGCGCCCAGGCTAATCATTGCGTTGTAGATTCGCTGTTCCGACTCTCGCACCGGAATTCCCAGCAGCAAATCACGCCCCTGTTTGCGAAAACGCTCATCCAGAGGATGCAGAAAGCTTTCCTCCACCTTGTCCGCAAATGCCGGCACCGCCGTTTCCGGCCAGACGATCAGGTGACTGTCGGGATGGGCGTCACTGGCTTCGAGATAGTATTCCAGCGTGGGACCCAGCTGCGATGGCAACCATTTCTTTTCCTGCGGAATGCTGGCCTGCGCCAGAGTGGCTTTGAAGGCGTCGCCGTCAGGTGCAGTCCAGTGCACCTGCTGTAATGCCCAGCCACCCAGCCAGATCGCAGGCAACAAGGCCAGCCAGGGGCTGCGCCACAGATTCAGGGCACCGGCCCCCAACGCCAGCAGCAGGCTGACCCCGTATACGCCCAGCAATGGGGCATAACCGGCCAGAGGTGTGTCGATCTGGGAATAGCCAATCGTGAGCCAGGGAAAGCCGGTGAACAGCCAGCTGCGCACCCATTCCAGAAGCACCCACACGCCAGGATAAGCAAACAGCAGCAACGTGGTTTCATCGGGAAAGAAGCGCCTGGCCAGCCATCCCGCCAGCGCGGGGAAAAGCGCCAGCATACCCGCAAACAGCAGGGTAAACAGCACCGCCAGCGGCAGGTTCACCCCGCCGAATTGGGCGATACTGTGGTGCAGCCAGAACACACCAAAGCCCATGCAGCCCAACCCCCAGGCCAAACCGATCACGAAGGCCTGCGCGGGACTGGTGTTTCTCCAAAGCGCGAACAAGGCCGAGAGGGACAGCAGTGCAATCCAGCCCTGCGAGAAAGGGGAAAATGCCAATACAACTAGGCTGCCCGCTGCGAATGCTGCCAAAAGGCGGTAGGCGCCGGTCAGCATGGATCAGGAATCGTCAGTTGCGCGGCGTTCAATATTGAGTAGGCGTACCTTACGGCTGTCCGCGCGCACCACGGTGAACCTGAAGTCGCCAATCTCTGCGGTCTCTCCCCGTTGGGGAAGATGCCCCAGGGCATTGACCACCATGCCGCCGATGGTGTCATAGTCTTCGTCATCAAATTCCGTTGCAAAGAATTCGTTGAAATCCTCGATGGTGGTATGCGCCTTGGCCGTGTACTGATCCTTGCCACGCTTGAGGATGTACGCGCCTTCATCGAAATCGTATTCATCTTCGATCTCGCCCACGATCTGTTCCAGCACGTCTTCGATGGTGATCAGCCCCGCCGCGCCGCCATATTCATCGATGACGATGGCCATGTGGTTACGGCTGAGTCGGAACTCTTTGAGCAGCACGTTCAGGCGCTTACTCTCCGGCACGAAAACGGCGGAGCGCAACACATCGCGCATGTCGTATTTGGGACTGTCCTTGCCACAGTACTGCAGCATATCCTTGGCCAGCAGAATGCCCACCACTTCGCTGCGATCATCACCGATCACAGGAAAACGCGAATGGGCGGATTCGATGATGACCGGCAGCAATTCTTCCACCGGCCTATCCCTTTCCAGCACCACCATATGCGCCCGGGGAATCATAATGTCCCGCACCCGCAGTTCGGAAACCTCCAACACGGCTTCCATCATGGACAGCGCCTCGCCGTCCATGAGGTGGCGCGAGCGCGCCTGTTTGAGAACCTGTACCAGCTGCTCGCGGCTTTCCGGCTCGGTCTGTACCAGTGGTTTGAACAGCCGGCTGAGAATGCGGCGCAGTTGTAAAAGAAGTGAAGGGGGAGGTTTGCTGTTCATACTGTTTCGCGATAGGGATCGGGGATGCCCATGTCTTCCAGCAGTTTTTGTTCCAGTGATTCCATTTGCTCTGCTTCTTCCTGGTTCTGGTGGTCATAACCCTGCAGGTGCAGCATGCCATGCACGACCATGTGCGCCCAGTGATGCTGCAGAAGCTTGCCTTGCCAGGCTGCTTCTTCAGCCACCACCGGCGCGCAGATCACCAGGTCACCCAGATGTTCCATCGCCACTTCCGGCGGCGCTTCAAAAGGAAAGGACAACACATTGGTAGGCTTGTCCCTGCCCCGGTAGTCACGATTGAGCTGCCGGCTCTCTTCCTCATCGACGATGCGGATCACGACTTCGGCGCTTTCGGGTCGCAACGCGGCTTGTGCCCAGCGCTGAAAATCCTCATCCGTTGGCAGACCTTTTTCCCTGCTGGCATGTTGCAGTGCCACACGCAGGCTCATTCTTCGCTGCTCTCGTGACGGTCATAGGCCTGCACCACCTTCTGCACAAGCGGATGCCGCACCACGTCCCGGGCATTGAAGAAGGTGAAGCTGATGCCTTCTACCCTGGCCAGGATCTCCGTGGCCTGGCGCAGGCCAGAACGCTGGTGACGCGGCAGATCCACCTGGGTGACATCGCCGGTGATCACGGCCGTGGAGCCGAAGCCGATACGGGTGAGAAACATTTTCATCTGTTCC
>DTXR01000574.1 GCA_012962365.1 Chromatiaceae bacterium
AGACGAATGAAGCTGCTTTTATAGTCGCCCCCAAAATTTTCTGCAGCATGATCCAGCATGTTCTGTGAAAGCCGGTAAGGATGTCTGGCGGTAGCAAGGTGCTTGCCGCTGGCAAACTGGGTCTGATAAAAACCCACGATCAATGCTTTGGCGTGCTCAGGATAAGCGTTACTGAGACTTACCGGGCCAAACATGAATTGCACCCAGGAATTTCTGGCCAGATAGGCGCCAATGCCGTACCACAGATAATCCAGGCTTCTCCGGCCCCAATAGCGCGGCTGGACAAAACTGCGCCCCAGTTCTATTGCGCAGGGCAGGTATTGTGCAAACTGACTGTTTAGTTCAAAAAGACTGTGCGTGTACAGTCCTTCAAGACCTTTTTCAGGCAGAATGCTCCTGCATTCACCAATGCGGTAGGCGCCTACGATTTCCAGCTCGTCTTCATCCCACAAGACGATATGGCGGTAGTAGTTGTCAAATCTGTCCAGATCCAGGTGCAACCCCGTACCTTCTTCCACTGTTCTGAAGGTCAATTCACGCAGTCGGCCGATTTCATGCATGATCGGTGAATCCTCCTGGTAATCGACCAGGTAGATGCGCTTTCCATCTCTGGTTTCCCTGAGCAGTTCTGATTGCCAGAGCGCTTTTTTTAGTGCTCTGCGATCAATGGGATGGGCAACAGTCTCGATGGTTTCGAACAGATGTGACTTGGCGTGTTTTTTTGGTTTGTTCAATTGATATAGATGCTTGCGAAATCTCTGTGCGAGTACCTTGTTGGGCATTTCCAGACGGGCAACTGCATTCCACGGGATGGGTTTTCCAATGTGGAAGGTCAATCGACTGGTCATGTTTGTTGAACATTTCCTGTACCAGCAACATGGTGCCGAAGGGTTTGTACAGGGCAGACAGGCTGTAGAACAACGCAGAATTCCGGGCATTTACATGGATTGGCAGAATGGCTGCCCCGGTTTTTTTTGCCAGCTTCAGGAATCCGGTAGTCCATTTTCCATCACGCACACCTGTTGGGCGGATGCGGGATACTTCACCGGCGGGAAAAAAAATCACCGCTTCTTTTTTTTCCAGTGCTTTGATCATGCGCTTGTACTGCATTTTGTGCGAAGATCTTTTGGATGTGTTGTCCACTTCGATGAACAGTGACCTGAGTGGATCTATCTGCGCAAGCAGGTTGTTGGCGACAATGCGCACATCAGCGCGAATGGAACGTATCAGTTTCAGCAGAGCCAGGCCATCGAGGGAGCCTATGGGATGATTGGCGATGACGATGATTGGACCCTCGGCGGGGATATTGTTCAGATCCCGGGCGTTTATGTGGTAACTGAAGTTGAAATGCTTTAGCACCTCGTCCAGAAATGCGAATCCACGCAGATGCTGGTTGAATCGAATGAAGTTGTTGATTTCTTCCTCGTGAACCAGTGTTTTTATCAGATTAATCAATATTTTTGCGCCCGATTTATCATTGAGATCGGGCAGCTTTTCCTGAATTGCTTTTTCGATATTCAGCATGGAAAAAGGCTTGTCTATCATGTTGGCAGGAATTATAAGGCGCTGATGTGACAGTCAGATGACGGACAACTGCGGGGATCCTGGCTGTGACTGGTTGTCATTTCTGGTACTTGAGCGCATAAGCGGTAGAATGATTGTCCAGTTCTGATCCCGAAAACAGGAAACAAAACCATGTGTGGAATCTGTGGCGAATTGAGATTTGATGGCAGGCCAGCCGATCTGGCCGCCATTGTCCGTATGACGGAACGGCTGCGTCCGCGGGGGCCTG
>DTXR01000575.1 GCA_012962365.1 Chromatiaceae bacterium
CTCTTTCCTGGCCCGTCCACCGCCCCTGAGGCGGAGAATAGCCCATACTATGAGGGCGATGACTAGAATGCCCCCCAGAATAAGCGCCACGTCAAGCGACGGGTCCCCGGTGATGAAAGCAAGAAGATTTCCCATGTGTGCACCAGAGGACACTGAGGAAATGAGATTTATAAACATGATTGCCAGCTAGTCCTCCTCGCACTCACCCATGTTGCAGACGAAACCTTCCTCGCACTTGACAATCGTGCTGTCCACGTCGTCCCCGTAGCAGTAGTACTCGCGGAGCCTCTTCTCGTCCATGCACTCGTCCCGGTAATCCTCGAGGTCGCGTACCTTGACAGTCCCCCTCTCGTAGAGGTTGTAGCCGCCGTCGGAATCGTCGCAGTCGCTCCCCAGGCATTTCCCGGCAAAGCACTTCAGGGCGTTGCCGCACAGAAGCTCCTGGGAGAGCACGCTGCCGTTCTCGAGGCACATATGCTCCAGAATCCTGCCGTCGTCGATGCATTCGTCCATCTCATTGAAGCCGGTGTAGATGCCCTTGGAAACAGTGGTCCTGCCCCTCACCAGGGTGTCGTTGCCGCCGTCCGTCTCCACGCACGTGTACGGGACGAACTCACACTTCCCCATCATGCAGCCGTAGCCCGGGTCGCACTCGTTGTTTATTGAGGCGAGAGAGCCGTTCTGGCAGTAGTAGTCCTTCACCACCTTGTAATCCACGCAGGTGTCGGTGTACTCGGTGTAGTTGAGGACGACTGTCTCGACGCGGTAGACGTCATACTCCGAGGGCCCGTGGCAGCCGGCGTCAGGTACAGTGATCCCAGTCTCATTGGTTTCATTCGCTCCCGGAGGGGTTGGGTCGTCGATGCACCTTCCGAGCTCGCACAGCCGGCCCTCGCCGCAGCCGAGCGTGCTGTTGTCGATTGTGCCGTTGAGGCACGAGTATTCCAGGAGAAGCGAGGCGTCGATGCAGTAGTCCGAGGCATTCTCCCCGGAGACGGAAACCACCCCATTGACGTCCGGCTCAATCCCCCCGTCGCTGTCAGAGCACTCGGGGATGCACTGGCCCGGATAGCCGGCCTCTGCCCCCGCGTCAAGCGCGGCGCAGTCGGACGGGTAGTTCTGACCGTCGGTGCCGCAGACGGGGCCGCTGCACTCGCGCGGATACTCCGCAGTGCCGTTGGTCTCGTTGACAGGAGTGGTATCGACCTTTGACAGGTCGACGCAGCCCGCCATGAGCAGGGCTGAAGCCAGAATCAGGAATAGTATGCCTCTCATGGCATATGCGTTGGCTCAAAATATTATTAAAGATATTAGAAAGAGGCAGGAGGCTCATTTCAGGCTCACTGAAACGAGCGAATCCTTGAATTCCCCTGAAAGCGCCACGCAGAAGCTGTCCACAATCTTCCGGATGTCCGAATCGGGCAACACCTTGAACACTATGGTGAACTCGTTGGCGCCTTCCGACACCGAGGAGAAGAACACCTTCGGCTTGAACTCGCTGGGAATCTCCTTCAGATCCATGGTGACCTTCGAGGAAATCCCGGATATCCTCTCCTTTATCTTGTCGGCAACCTTGCCCTTCACCACGGCGGAAAGAATCATCGTGTTGCCGTCATCCTGGCTTATCTCGAATATCCTGCTGAAGAAGGCGGAGTTGGGGATTACTGCCGTGTCTCCGTCTATGGTGCGCAGGACCGTGGAGCGGCCGTGTATACTCTCCACGTAGCCCATCTGGCCGTCTATCTTTATCAGGTTGCCGTACTCGACGTAGTAATCCCCCAGCTGGAGGCCTGCCATTATGCTCTTCATCTGGTCGAAGCTCGACACGAAGACCAGGACTATGGCGAACAGCAGTATGGCCGTGACAACGATTCCCAGTTCGGCGCTCAGCACGTTGACAGAGAGTATGAATGCGAAGAGGTATAGCACCAGCCCCAGAGTCCCCCTAAGGAGCCCTACCGAGCGGAATATGCCCGAGCGGTCCCTCACCTGCCTGTAATGGGTGTCAAGGCCGGTGAGCACCACCCTCAGCGCTATGTTCGCCAGCGAGAAGATGAGCAGTATCTGCCATACCTTGAAGAACTCGTGCGCCAGCAGGTCGCGGTTCACGAACAGGATGGCGAAATATATGCTGAAGAGCAGGAATACGAATCCGACCGACAGGAACAGCTCCTTCAGCGTCTTAGGCACGAAGTAGAACTTCGACTTGCCGAAGACAGAGAACAGCGCTCGGACGAGCACGGACCACAGCGCAAGCAGTATGACAAAAGAAACGACAAGGACCGTCCCTCCGAGGAGGAGAGTATTGATTGAAACATCTAGTATGTCGGTCATAGTTGTGCTAACCAGATTAAGGTTTAAAAAAGAGATTGTCAGTCCCTGAATTTTGAGAAGAGCTTCGGCATCGAGCGGGCTTCTTTCGACAGCCTGTCCGCGTGGTAGAGGGCGATGTGGTTCAGCATGTCCTC
>DTXR01000576.1 GCA_012962365.1 Chromatiaceae bacterium
ACAGGGCAGCTTGTACCTCGGGATGTTGCCGGGCAATGCTTTCGATATCCTCTGCTGCAACCAGATGGAGTTTCAGGTTTGCGGGCAGACTGATTTTCTCTGTGAGCATCTGTCCGCTGAGAGAGAAAAAGTCCCCATGAGCTTGTATGAGTTCAGCCTGATTGCCTGCCAGTTGCATCTTTGATTCCGCCAGTGAGAGACGCGCAAGCTCCAATTCTGCCTGGGGGATATCTCCGGCGGCATGGCGTTGTTTTGCTAAATTGGCAAAGCGAGTCATGATCTGTGTTCTGCGTTGCGACAGATCTTTGATGCCGGTTTGACTGGCAATGCGCCCGATGGCATCGAGCAATTCGGTTGATTTTGCAAGCTTCAGTGCCGCCAATTGCTGGCGGACTGCCTGATGCTCGGTTTGGGCAAGCTGTTCAAACGCGGAACGCTTGTCATGCCAGTCGATGGTCTGACTGATGCCAAGCTGATAGGTGTTGGCTCCGGCGCTTTCGACTTCAGCCTCCAGTGCGGGATTGTGCAATGGCAAAGCGGTACCGCCAAGGCGTGCCTTGGCCGCATCGACAGCAGATTGTGCGGCAAGGACATCCGGATTGGCTTGCAGAGAGCGATTGACAAGCGCAGCCAGGCTGACGGTTTTGCCTGAATCCGGGGATGCGTGCGCCCCAGGTATCCAGAGTGTATTGCTGGCGACCGCGGCCAAGACAGCCGCGGACATGCTGATGGAAAACTTCATGATCTGATTTCCTGGAAAAAATGGAATGACATCTCGACACCGTAGCGGGAAAAGCCCCGAATACGTGGTGTCAGAGACTACAAGGCAGGTAAATCAGATGAATATTGGAGGACGTAGCAGTGAGGGAGGGGAATAAGAATGCCATGCATGCTGAACGCTGCTCAAAAAGGAACTAACGCTGTTCAATGTCGGCATGCTGTTGTTGCAGTTCAGTCCCAGCAAGTGGCTAATACCATGCGCACAGTGGTTGCAACCTGAATCACCACCTGAATCTGCCGGATTGTCTGGACTGACAGCGGATACATGCGCGCCGTCCACAGTTTGTTCACCGTGCACATCTGCGGCCAATGCCATGCCGTATCCAAGGATGGATACGATCAACCAGATTTTGAGAAGGTGAGAAAGCATGGAAAAACCGATAGCCTCTATTGCCTGCCAGTGTACCGTA
>DTXR01000577.1 GCA_012962365.1 Chromatiaceae bacterium
AGGTTTCCATGATGCGCGGGTGCTGCAGCAGACGCGCCGTCTCCTCATAAACGAATTCATCGCCGCGTTCGCTGCGGGACTGCGGTATCTCGAAGTGGTGTACGATGCGGCCGGGATCGGCGGCCAGCAGCAGGATTCGGTCGCTCAGGCGCACGGCCTCCATCAGATCGTGGGTGATGAACAACACCGCCATCTCCCGTGATTCGATATGATGCACCAGCAACTGCTGAAGCTCCAGCTTCAGCCCGATATCCAACGCAGAAAAGGGCTCATCCAGGAACAGCAACTCCGGCTCCACCACCAGCGCACGGGCAAAGGAGGCGCGCTGGCGCATGCCGCCGCTCAGATCCTTGGGGAATTTCTTCAGGTCATCCGCTTCCAGGCCAAAATCCAGCGCGATATCCATGGCACGGCGCTGGCGCTGTGCACGCTCCACTCCCGTTGCCTTGAGCCCGAAAGCGATATTGTCGAGCGTATTCTGCCAGGGCAGCAGACGCGGATCCTGAAACGCAAAAGCGCTGCGGGAAAAGTGGTTCTCCACCCTGCCCTCCTCGACCTCCAGCAAACCCGCGCACAAGCGCAGCAACGTCGTCTTGCCGCCGCCGCTCGGGCCCACCACCGAAACCACTTCCCCCGCTTCGAGGCCAAAACGGATCCCCCGCAGAATTTCCTTCGGGCCGAACCGGTGGCTCAGATCTTCCACGACTAATCGCGCCACTGTTCCACCTCCCGCTTGATCGGCTCCATCAACAGGTATTCGATCAGCAGCAACGACCCCACCAACAACACCACCAGCGCCAGTGCGCCGGCAGTATCCAGGTGGCTGCGGGCCGTGGCCAGCAACGCGCCGATGCCATCGGGCGTGGAGAGCAGCTCCGCCATCACCACGATCTTCCAGCTCATCCCCAGCGCCGAGATCCAGGCCGGGAAGACGAAAGAAAACAGATGGGGGAAGTAGACATCTTTCCACTTCAGCCACCAGGAGGCGTGAAAGCTGGCAGCCATTTCTTCATATTGATTGTCCAGCGTTCGGGTACCCTGCAAAGCGCCGATAAAGACAATGGGAAAGGAAGCCACCACCACCGTGAACACCACCGTCAGGTCGCCCATGCCGAACCAGATCATCGCCAGCACGATCCAAGCGATGGGGGGCATGCCCATGAGGATGGTGGCGAGGGGCCGGCTCATCATCGAGGCGGTGGCGGACAGACCCGCCATCAGGCCCAGCAGCAGACCGGCCAGCGCGGAAATAGCAAACCCTGCCAGCGCCCGCCGGATCGTGGTCTGCATCTCCACCCAGACCTGCTCCTCCTGAAGCATCTGCAGCAACCGGACAAAAGTGTTCGCCGGCTCGGGCAGCACCAGTTCGCCATGGAGTTGGTACCCTAGCTCCCAAAGGGCAATGAACAGAAAAATGCTCGCCATCGCACCCCAGCCGCTCCACAGATAACGCGGGAAAGCCCGGATAATATTCAATAATGCATTCATCGAGGCTCCGGTAACCGCCAGACCAACAGCAACAGCAAACCACCGAATGAAACCATCAGCCCCTGAATCAATGGACGGCCACTGAGCATCACAATCGAAAGCGCAAAGCTTAATACAATGAGCAACATTGCCCGCTGCTTGGCGACATGGCTGATACAGCGCTGCTCTTCCCACTGCCGCAAGTCGGGGCCGAACCAGCGGTTATCCAGCAGTCTTTGGTGAATGTCGGGCGAGCTGGAAGAAAATGCGGCCAGCGCCAGTAGCAGAAACGGTGTGGTCGGCAATACCGGCAGCAGTAGGCCCACTACGCCTAGCAATACGCATATCCAGCCAAAACCGGCCAATAGATGCTTGCGTAGCAGCTGCATCATGACCGGGTAGGGGCAACCCAATCAGACCATATGTCCTGCTTCATCCGTGTGCAGTAGGCCATCAGATTGTCCAGCGTGCGGGCGTGCTCCTGCAATCGGTTTGTATGAGGCTGATCGATGATATTGGCTAAAAAGGCATACAGCGACATATCCAGAGAACGGATCTGCTCACCCATAAAGAAAGGCTTGTCGGCCAGGTAGTGCGACAGTTGATCCAGCACTCGCACACCGGAAGCATAACTACCCGTGACATCCCGTGGTGTCAGGTCATGGCGGCGCATCTGGCGCAGAAGTTGGATACGAATCATGTAGGGCAGCACTGCCCGCTTCCAGCCGCTCAGATATTGCTTGAGATCCGGCAGGAAGCACGCCCAGCCCTGCGGGTCGCCCCAGCGCATGTAAGTGATCTGCCAGTAGAGCACCTCCTCGACTCGGGTACGGACAAACCACGCCTCGGACCGTCGGTCTTTGCTCAAGCTCTGATCCAGCGACCCACCCCGCTGCGACTCGAAATACTCGATGATTCTCTGCGAATCCGTGATGGTTTCTGAACCAACGGTGATAAAGGGAATCTGCCCGCTGGGAGAACGCCGCGGGTCACAGATCTCGATGCGGTAATCGATGCGCGCCCAGCGCAGATAGGTTTCGACCTTCATGCAATAAGGGCTGGCATTGGGCAATCCCCAGAATGCCCGAAACTGGTGCAGAACCACTCGGTCAGTCATGTCTGTACACCTTCAATATAATCATGACGGAATCAAGATGATGCCTTTGATCATCTATCGGGTCTAGTGCTGGCACGAATGACCATCCTCAACCCCGTGGCGATGACTGCTGCGGAGAGCTGTCGTGATGAGATCACGGCCATCTATCATGACTCAACGAAAATAGAAACCATCATCCGGTAACTTTCCGCCAATCAGCGCGGGATTGCGTGCCTCGAGTGTCCGGAAGAAGCCTTCCAGCTCCTTGCGCGCCGTCGTTGCCGGCACATGACGGAACTGGCTCACCCGGATAGAATCGGCCACAGCCTCCGGGGTAAGCATGTCGATGCGCTTCGCCACCAGGATACCTGCCTCGTCCGGGTGTTCCAGGCACCATTGCGTGGCTTTGGCGTACTCCTCCATGAAACGATCCACCACCCGGGCCGGCAGATCCAGGTTGGCCAGGGCGATACCGGCCTGAGGAATGCGCGGCTGGCCGCCCATCAACCGGCCCCACTCCTGTTGCAGATCGACGCTGCGGTAGAGATCCGGCGCGATTACACTGACGGGAAAGGAGCGCGTCTTGCGCAGCGCCATGGAAACCGCCGGTTCGGCCAGCAGCGCGTGATCCACCCGACGCATGATCAACAGCTGCATGGCATCCAGTGGATTGGCGACGTAGCGCAGGTTGAAGTCTTTTTTCAGGTCCAGCCCCTGTTTCTCGGCAAGCGCCTGAAACAGCAGATCGGGCATGTCGCCGCGAAAGGGCATGGCGATCTCCTTGCCCTTGAAATCGGCGAGGGTTTCCAACCCCTGCTCCCGGGATACCATCCACAACACCCCCCAGATGGAGACATTCAGCAGGCGCAGCTTTGCCCCCCGGTTATAGAGGTTGGCGGCGACATTGCTAGGGGTGGCGATGAAATCGGTCTCGCCGTTCAATGCCAACGCCCGCATCTGGTCCGGGTTCTTCCACGCCACGAAGCGCACATCCTCGGCCACATCGGACAGGGCTTTGGTCTCCACCATGCGGATCAACGGGTCCGAAACCGCGGCAAAAGGCCCGGCCAGTACCAGCCGGGGCAGCTTTTCGTGCGCCGCAGCCGGGCCGGCCAATGATCCGATCAGAATCAGGCTGCAGATTCCAACCACCCAGGCATTCATTATTTTCATCGTCAAAACTCCGCACGCAAACCGGCAAACAGGAAGGTGCCGACATTGGATCCGAGACGTTTGTCCACGGCTTCGTCAAACAGGTTGTCGATTCCGCCAAACAATTCGAAGCGTCCATCCTCGCCGAACCGATAGCCGCCGTTGATGTTGACCAGGGTGTAGGCATCGGCCGTCCGATCCTGGCCATGTTCCAGGTAATACTGCTCGCCCGTGTAGGTCACGTTGGCGCCCAGACGCCACCGCGGGGACAGACGCCAGTCGATGCTGGCTGCCAGCACCCGCTCGGGATTGAACTCCAGTTCCTTGCCTGTCTCCTTGTTTTCCGTATCCAGCTCTGTCCAGAAGAAGGTCAGATCGACGTCGTCACTGAGGCGGTAGTCAAGGGTCAACTCGAAACCTTTAGTCTCCGCATCGCTGATGTTGAAGAAGGTAAAGTAGTCATCCCGTCCATCCTGGTTCGCATCCACAGGCGTCTGTTGGATGCGATCCGTAATGTCATTGTAGAAGCCCACCAGTTCGTAATGCAATGCCCCTGTCCAGCCGCTAGTGGCAATCTCGTAACTGTCCGTCGTTTCCGGATCGAGCCGATGCGCCAGTTTGTTGAACCCCGGATAGACGGTATCGGCGCCCAATTGCAGGCCAGCCGGCGTTTGCTTCTGTATAAATAGCTCACGGATGTCCGGCACCCGGTAACCCTGGGCAAAGCTGGCGCGCAGGTTGAAGGCATCGCTGAAATTCTTCACCGCGCCGATGCGGACTGTGGTCTCGCTGTCGCTGTTCGCCTTGCGCTTGCTGCCCCATGCATCGACATAACCGTCCTGATTATACTGGTCATAGCGGCCGCCCAAAGTAAGCGCAAGGGTTTCGGAAAGATCCCATTCATCCTGCAGATAAAACGCCTTGTAACCGACACTGCGCGTATCGAAGTCCGGTCCCTGGGAAAACACCGTGGCCTCGCGTTCTTCATCCCGATATTCGCCACCGAAGGTCAGCAAATGGCTTTCCACCACCGCCCAGTTGGCATAGGCCTCGATGGCTGTGATATCGACATTGGCGCTCATGCCACTGGCTGAAGAGCGGCCCTCCGAGGGATAACCGAAATCGGCAAACTCAGTCATGGCCGTGGTGTTGCGCTTTTCGTAATAGGAGTTGTACACACGGAAGTTCATTTGCAAGTCGTTATTCACCGTCCATTTCAAATCACCGGAAAGATCACGCCTTTCGTTGTCGTCCCTTGAGCGCACCGGCACGTCCCAGGCGGGAATCCGCCCCATGAGCCTGCCGGCCTGTTCGAAAAACGAGATGGGATTACCATTGGCGTCGTGACCGACGATGGGATTGGTCTTGTGCCCCATGGGGGGAAGGAAGCCCATGGGATGAAAAACGGCACGATAGATACCCTCCCGCTCTTCCTGAAACCAGTTGAATTCGAAACCGGCGGTGAGCTGCTCATTCAGATCGAATTCCAGACGTCCACCGATCGTATCCACATCGGCTTCCTCCCGATAGGTGACATCCACCGGATAGCTGTCGGCGACCCGATTCATAACGCCACCACGGAATTGATTGAAAGCACTTTGCGAGCCCTGAATGTCGCCAAACAGCAGTGCGGAATCGAGTGGACGGGGCTTGACCGATCCATCTGGCTGAAGATAAAAAGGCCGTCCCCCGGTAGGGCCGCCAGGATTGAGAAATCCCGGTACGAGCGGTATCTGCGATGGTCTATGGCGTCCGGCACCGACCCGCGTATCGGTATGTTCCCGCTCAGTATAAGGCTCGTCCATTTGCAAGGATCCATAGAGGCTGTAGCGCAGCCGACCCGCCGCGCCGCGCAGACTGCCATTAACCGTGGTTTTGTCCGCATCGCCATCCGTGTTCGCACCGTAGCGTACGCTTGCGCCGCCTTCAAAAAGTTCGGTGGGTTTCCTGGTGATGATATTGATGACGCCGCCCACAGCATCGGCACCATAGAGTGCCGACATGGGTCCCTTTATTATCTCGATACGTTCGATCATTGACGCCGGAATGCGATCCATGTCATACGGGTTTTTTACTTCACCGGCCAGCCGGCGGCCGTCCAGCAACCACAGGCTGCCGGTGGCGCCAACCCCCCGGATGCTAACGGAACTCTTCGACGTGCTGCTTGCCGCAGGAAAGGTTCCATACTGAAGAATCAGCCCCGGGGTATTGCGGAATACCTCTTTCAGGGTTTGTGCCCCGGTCTTTTCGATATCCTCTGCGGTAATCACCACAACCGATGCCACGACACCCTCCACGGGCTGGGCCGTACGAGTGGCCGTCACCACCACATTGTCCAGTCTATCCTTGCCGGTTTCTTCTCCCGCGTGAGCCGAAGTTGCCATGGCAACCAGCGGACATACCACGATCGCAGC
>DTXR01000578.1 GCA_012962365.1 Chromatiaceae bacterium
CACCTGCCCCGTGGGTGTGGCCACCCAGGATCCTGAGCTGCGCAAGCGCTTCGTCGGTAAGCCCGAGCATGTCATCAACTATTTCTTCTTCGTCGCCGAAGAACTGCGGCAGATCATGGCGAAGCTGGGCTTCCGCAGCGTGGAGGAAATGATCGGCCAGGCGGATCGCCTGGACATGCGTCAGGCCATCGATCACTGGAAAGCCCGGGGGCTGGACTATTCCCGCCTGCTGACCAAGCCCGAAGCTGCCCGCGGAGACGCGGTATTCAACGCCGACACCCAGGATCATGGCCTGGATAAGGCGCTGGACAACCAGCTCATCAGGCAGGCCGCTCCCGCCCTTGAAAAGGGCGAAGCGGTGCAGATCGAAGTGGACATCCACAACTACAACCGTACCTTCGGCACCATGCTTTCTGGTCGGGTGGCGGAGAAATACGGTTTTGTCGGCCTGCCTGACGACAGCATCCATATCAAGGCATCCGGTACGGCCGGTCAGTCCCTGGGCGCCTGGCTGGCGCGGGGCGTGACCATCGAACTGGCCGGTGAAGGTAACGATTATGTGGGCAAGGGTCTGTCCGGCGGCCATATTATTATCTATCCGCCGGCTGCGTCTGCCATTGGTCAGGCTGAGGAAAACATCATTGTCGGCAACACCGTACTCTACGGTGCCATTGCCGGCGAATGCTACTTCCGTGGCGTGGCTGGCGAGCGTTTCGCCGTGCGCAACTCTGGCGCCACCGCTGTTGTGGAAGGCGTGGGTGACCACGGCTGTGAATACATGACCGGTGGCATCGTGGCGGTACTGGGCGGAACCGGGCGTAACTTTGCTGCAGGCATGTCCGGCGGTATCGCCTATGTGCTGGACGAAGAAGGCAATTTCGAGCAGCGCTGCAACCTGACCCAGGTGGAACTCGAACCCATCAAGGAAGAGGACGATGCCCTGGAGCGCCTGGAGCATCTGGGCGGCGACCTGGAGACCAAGGGCCGGGTGGACGTGTCTCACGACATGACGCGCTTCGATGCCATTCGTCTCAAGCAGATCATCGAGAATCATTTGCACTACACCAACTCTGATGTGGCGCGAAAGATCCTGGACAACTGGGACGATTATCTGGGCAGGTTCGTCAAGGTCATGCCGATCGAGTATCGCCGTGCGCTGCTGGAAATGCAGGCCGAGCAGGAAGAAGCGGCCCGTGCTGCGGGTTGAGTTTTTGTGTACAGTTTTTTTAAGGTAAGAGCCTATGGGTAAGCCAACAGGTTTCATGGAATACGAACGACTGGATCGCAGCTATGCGCCAGTCGCTGATCGTGTCACGCACTATCAGGAATTCGTGATTCCCTTGTCTGAAGATCAGCTGCGCATCCAGGGCGCACGCTGCATGGACTGCGGTATTCCGTTCTGTCATCAAGGCTGTCCGGTGAACAACATCATTCCTGAATGGAATGATCTGGTGTATCGCGGTGACTGGGAGACGGCGCTGGAAGTGCTGCATTCCACCAACAATTTCCCCGAAGTCACGGGTCGTATCTGCCCCGCGCCCTGCCAGGAGTCCTGCACCCTGAACCTGCAGGATGAGCCGGTGACCATCAAGACCATCGAATGCGCCATCGTGGACAAGGGCTGGGAAGAAGGCTGGATCAAGCCCCTGATTCCGGAGCACCGCACAGGCAAGCGCGTGGCGGTGATAGGTTCCGGTCCGGCCGGTCTGGCCTGTGCTCAGCAGCTCGCCCGCGCTGGTCATGACGTGGTGGTCTATGAAAAGGCAGACCGCATTGGTGGCCTGTTGCGCTACGGTATTCCCGATTTTAAACTGGACAAGACCCTGCTGGATCGCCGTGTGGCGCAGATGCGCGCCGAAGGCGTCGAGTTCCACGTCAGCACCTGTGTGGGTGAAGACATCAGTGTCGAGGAGCTTCGCGGCGAATTCGACGCGCTGGTCATGGCGGGTGGCTCGGAAGAACCCAGAGACCTGCCTGTGCCGGGCAGAGACCTGGATGGCGTTTACTTCGCCATGCAGTTCCTGATCGCCAATTCCCGTAAAGTACAGGGTGTTCCCGGTGCAGACGAAGGTTTTATAAATGCCGAGGGCAAGCATGTGGTGGTCATCGGCGGCGGTGATACCGGTTCGGACTGCGTAGGTACCTCCACGCGTCATGGCGCCGCCTCCATCACCCAGCTGGAGCTCATGCCCAGGCCGCCGGAGAAGGAAGTCAAGGAGCTGACCTGGCCA
>DTXR01000579.1 GCA_012962365.1 Chromatiaceae bacterium
ATGGGCTTGGCGCGTACGGCGGCAGAGCGCACCACCGCCGCCTCGAAGCTGGAGCCTGCCCGCAGTTCCTGGTTGATGAAATCCACCAGCAGGATAGAGTTACGCACGATGATGCCCGCGAGGGCGATCATGCCGATCATGGAAGTGGCAGTGAACTGGGTGGAGCCGGTAAAGTAATGCAGCAGCGCGTGACCGGGCAATATGCCGATCACGGTGAGGGGAATGGGCGCCATGATCACCAGCGGCACCAGGTAGGAGCGGAACTGGGCCACTACCAGCAGGTAGATGAGCAGCAGCCCTACGGAATAGGCGATACCCATGTCGCGGAAGGTTTCATAAGTCACCTGCCATTCACCATCCCACTTCAGGCTGTATTCGTAGGGATTGTCCGGCTGGTCGAGAAACCACTGCTCGGGACCATCCTGCTTTTTCAGACGATCCGAAATATCGAACAAGCCGTACAGGGGACTGTCAGTCTCACCCGCCATATCACCCGTCACATAGACCACGGGCAGCAGATCCTTGTGATGAATGCTGTATTCACGCTGGGAGGGCACCACGGTAACGATCTCGGACAGGGGTACGAATGCACCCTTGCGGCTGCGAATCTTGAACGCCAGCACCTGATCCAGATCGGCCCGCGCCGCCTCGCTCAGACGCACCCGGATGGGCACAGCATACTTGAGGTTGGTGCCATGAATATAGGCCATGTCCTCGCCATCCAGCACCGCCGCAAGCGTCTGGGCCACATCCGCCTGGGAAAGCCCCAGGCGCGCCGCCCGCGCCCGATCCACGATCACGATCGCTTTATCGGAAGGAAACTCCACCGAATCATCCACATCCACGATATCCGGCGTTTCCTCGAACACGTCCGCAACTTTTTTTGCCGCCTCGATCTGGCCTTCATAATCGATGCCATAGATCTCGGCCACCAGGGGCGCGAGCACCGGCGGTCCCGGCGGCACTTCCACGATTTTGGCATTGCCATCATAACCGCTGGCGATGGCTTGAACCCGGTCACGCACGGACAGCGCAATCTCATGACTCTTGCGATTCCGATGATGCTTGTCCACCAGATTCACCTGGATATCGCCCAGATGCGCACCTTCGCGGAGATAGTACTGACGCACCAGCCCGTTGAAACTGATGGGTGCCGCAGTTCCGGCATACACTTGATAATCGGTCACCTCGGGCACCGTTGCCAGATAACCGGCAATTTCGTTCAGCGTCAGGCTGGTCTGTTCCAGCGAGGTTCCTTCGGGCATATCCAGCACGATCTGAAACTCCGATTTGTTATCGAAGGGCAGCATCTTCATGATCACCTGCTTGCCCACCACCAGGGAAATCGAAGCCCCGATCAGCGTCAGAATCCCGATGAGCAGGAACCAGCGATTGCGCCGGCCGGTTTTTTCATTCAGGAAAGGCCGCATGATGGCGCCGAAGAAACGATCCAGCCTACCCCCCTGATCCTGCGCATGGCCATGTCCACTGTATTTGTGCACAACGGAAGACAACAGGCTGTTGGTCAGCCAGGGGGTGAAGATGAAGGCTACCGCCAGCGAGATCAGCATCCCCATGGAAGCGTTGATGGGTATGGGACTCATGTAAGGCCCCATCAGGCCGGTGACAAAGGCCATGGGCAGCAGGGCGGCGATGACGGTGAAAGTCGCCAGGATAGTGGGGCTTCCCACTTCATCCACCGCAGCGGGGATGGCCTCCAGCAATTTCTTGCCACCCATGGACAAATGCCGGTGGATGTTTTCCACAACGACGATGGCATCGTCCACCAGAATACCGATGGAAAAGATCAGGGCGAACAGGGATACTCGGTTGAGGGTAAAGCCCCAGGCCCAGGACGCAAACAGGGTAATGGCCAGGGTCACGGCTACCGCCGCACCCACGATAATGGCCTCCCGCCAACCCAGGGCAATCATCACCAGCAGAATCACTGAGGAGGTGGCAAAAACCAGCTTGCTGATGAGCTTTTTCGCCTTGGCGTCCGCTGTGGCGCCGTAGTTGCGGGTGATACTCACTTCCACGTTATCCGGGATGAAAATACCGTCGAGTTCCTGGAAACGCTTGATGACGCGCCGGGCGATCTGCACCGCGTTGGTGCCGGGCTTCTTGGCAACGGCGATCGTGACGGCAGGGTACTGGCCATCCAGCTTCAGCCCCGCTTCGGATACCCCAGCACCGGGGCCTGTCCAGACATAGTTCACCGGCCGGTCCGCGCCCTCTTCCACCTGGGCCACATCCCGCAGATAGGTGGGCTTGCCATCCTTGCTGCCAACGATCAGATCGGCAATTTCTGCCGGACTGCTCAGAAATACGCCGGCCTGTACCAGGATCTCCCGGTTGTCGGCGGTAACTTTGATGTTGTCCCGGGAAGCATTGCCCGCCTGCAAGGACAGACGTAAATCATTCAGATCGATACCATACCCGGCCAGCGCTTGGGGGTCGATGGTCACTTTCACCACCCGCTCCGGCGCGCCGATGGTGTAGATGTCCCGGGTGCCGGGAACGCGCTTGAGCTCGGATTCGATGGCATGCGCCACACGCCCCAGTTCGTAGGCACCCATTTGCGGATCCTTGCTCCACAGGGTGGCGCTGACGATAGGCACATCATCGATACCCTTGGGTTTCACGATAGGCTGCCCTACGCCGAGGTTGGGCGGCAGCCAGTCCAGCTTGGAAAAAATCTTGGAATACAGACGCACGATGGCATCCGTGCGATCTTCACCCACCTTGAACTGCACCGTGAGCACCGACATGCCCGGCATGGACGACGAGTAGACGTGCTTGATGCCTTCGATCTCCGAAAGCGCCTGCTCGGCCGGCGTTGATACTAGGCTTTCCACTTCCTTCGCCGCCGCGCCGGGAAAGGGAATGAACACATTGGCGAAGGTCACGTTGATCTGCGGCTCTTCCTCCCGCGGCGTGACGAGTACGGCAAATACGCCAAGCAGCATGCCCAGCAAGGCCAGTAGCGGGGTAATCTGGGTATCCTGAAATTTCCGGGCGATGGCACCGGAAAAGCCCAGTTTCTCTTTACTCATGCCCCTGTTTCTCCTGAATCCCGGCGCGCTGACGCTTGAGCCGGGCACCGGCGGCTATGGGATCGGGGAACACCTCGTCACCTTCCTGCAACCCGGACAATACCGTCAGGGTCTCCTCCCCAAGCGCATCACCCAGGCGCACGTAGCGGAAGCGTATCTTTCCATCCTCATCCCTCACATACACACCGGTGACTTCCGAACGGTAGACCACGGCACTGGCGGGCACGATCAGCGCCGGCGCCATACCGGTTTCGAAGGCTGTCTTGACCAGCATCCCTGGAAACAGATGGTCGATATTTTTCGGCAGTTTCAGACGCACCTTGAAGGTATTGGATGCAGGATCGGCAAAGGGAAAGATAGTCAGATCACGCACTTCTATCCACTTCCCTCCCGGAAGCTCTACCCGCGCCTGACCCTTTTCACGAATCGCCACGATCAAGCTCTGGGGCACATCGACGGCCACGCGCAGTTCCTGCAGTGAAATACCGCTCATGAGCGGCGAACCGGGATGAGCCACCTCGCCCACCTGTACATGACGCTCGGTAACGATGCCGGTGTAGGGTGCGGTGATGCGGGTATAGGCCAGTTGTTCTTTTGCCTGTTCGAGAGCCGCCTTGGCGACATCCAGCTTGGCCCTGGCGGTGTTCAGGGAGACCTGGGCATTGTCCAGATCGGATTTGGCCACCAGTTTCTTCTCGTGCAGATCCTTGATTCGACGATAGTTTTTTCTTGCATCATCGAGCACCGCCCGGGCAGCGCGCAAGTCAGCCTCCGCCCGGCGCAGCGCCGCCTGCTGCTCAGTGTCCTTGAGCTTGACCAACAGCGCGCCCTGTTTCACCACGTCATCCACGTCATAGTAGATCGCCTCGACCTGACCATTGGTCTGCGCGGAAATAGTGGATTTGTTGACGGCCTCGATCACCCCATCCAGCCGGAAAACCCGGGGGATCATGATCTGCGCAACCGTGTTTGTCACCAGCTCCGCGTGGACAGAAACACTCAGCAGGGAAAGGAACAACCAGCCGGACGCCCGGAGTGCTGCGCGAAATTTCATGGTAAATCTCTAGACTATTAGATAACTTATGTCAATATATGTACATCTAATCAGCTATTCAAGAACAATTATCAAATACCCGGTAATTTACTTGGTTATTTATCCTCACCTGCCTGTACAACTCGTTTTTCTCTCCCTGACAGCAGCAAGATGTGACACCATGGTGCAAAACATCAAGAACAGAACAACTGAAGGACAACCATGAGTAAATATGATGTTATCGTCATCGGCAGCGGTCCTGGCGGAGAAGGTGCAGCCATGCGCCTGGCCAAGGCGGGAAAAAACGTGGCCGTGGTCGAAGAAGGTCTGCAACTGGGCGGCAACTGCACCCACAGGGGCACCATCCCCAGCAAGGCGTTGCGCCATGCCATTCAATTGCTGGCGGACTACCGGCATCACCCGCTTTTCGAACACACCCTGTCTGCCGTGGAGATCAGCTGGCCCCAGCTGCTGCACACATCGGATCAGGTGATCGCCCAGCAGGTGAGCATGTTGCACCGCTACTACACCCGCAATCATGTGCATGTCTTTCATGGTCGGGGCAGCTTTACAGATACCCATACGCTGGAAGTCACCAACCTGGATGGCAGCACCCAGACGCTGCATGCGGATCAGTTCATCATCGCTACCGGCTCCCGCCCCTGGCGACCGGCGGAGCTGGATTTCAGCCATCCCTGCATTCGTGACAGCGACACCCTGCTGGATCTGGATCACACGCCACGGCAGGTCACCATCTTCGGTGCGGGGGTCATTGGCTGCGAATACGCCTCCATCTTCGCCAACCTGGACGTGAAGGTGAACCTGGTGAACACCCGCGACCGGCTGCTTTCTTTTCTCGACGACGAAGTCACCGACGCGCTAAGTTATCACCTGCGTGATCAGGGTGTGCTGTTGCTGCACAACGAAGCCCTGGGCTCTGTATCCACGGATGGCCAGAGCGTCACCCTGGCCTGCAAGTCCGGGCGGGTCATTCGCTCCGAGATCCTGTTGTGGGCCAACGGGCGCAGCGGCAATACGGCCAACATGGGGCTGGAAAAGCTGGAAATAGAAATCAACTCCCGCGGGCAGATTGAGACCAACGAGCGCTTCCAGTCCAGCCAGGAACACATCTTCGCCGTGGGCGATGTGGCCGGCCCGCCGGGACTGGCCAGCGCCAGCTACGACCAGGGGCGCTTCGTCGGCACCTTCATCGCGGAAGGCAAGGTAGACTGGCGTCTGGTGGACGAGGTGCCCACGGGCATCTACACCAGCCCGGAAATCAGTTCGCTGGGACGCACGGAAGCAGAACTGACCAAACAGAACATACCCTTCGAAGTCGGCAGGGCAGAATTCAAGAACCTGGCCCGTGCGCAAATCTCGGGCCATACCACCGGCATGCTGAAGATCCTGTTTCACCGGGAGACGCTGGAAATACTGGGCATTCACTGCTTCGGCCAGGAAGCCGCGGAGATCATCCATATCGGCCAGGCCATCATGTCCCAGCCCGGCAACGGCAACAACCTGCGCTACTTTGCGGAAACCACCTTCAACTATCCCACCATGGCCGAGGCCTACCGGGTTGCGGCGCTATACGGGTTGAACCGGATCAGCTAGTCCGGAGGCATCTCAAACCTGCCCCAGCGCCTGCTCAATATCGGCAATAATATCGTCAATATGTTCGATACCTACGGATATCCTTACCAAATCTTCGGAGACCCCGGCTGCCGCAAGTTCCTCAGAACTCAACTGACGATGAGTGGTCGTTGCGGGATGGCAGGCAAGGGACTTTGCATCACCAATATTGACCAGGCGCAGGATCATTCCCAGGGCATCGATGAACCTGGCGCCAGACGCCTTGCCGCCACTAATACCGAAGCTGAGTATGCCTGAAGCACGTCCCCCGGTAATTTTGTTGCAGTTATCGAAGTGCTCACTGTCAGGCAGCGCACCGTATTTCACCCACGCTACTTTAGGGTGCTGCTGCAGATATCTGGCAACCGCCAGAGCGTTTTCGCAGTGTCTGTCCATTCGCAACCCCAGCGTTTCCAGTCCCTGAAGCAGCAGGAAGGCGCTATGAGGAGCTAACGCCGAGCCAGTATTTCTAAGGGGTACCACACGACAGCGGCCAATATAGGCGGCCGGCCCCAGCGCCTCTGTATAGATCACCCCGTGATAGGACGGGTCCGGCTCATTCAACATCGGAAAACGCGCTTTATTCGCCACTCAATCAAATTTTCCTGAATCAATAACGATGCCACCAATGGTGGTGTCGTGGCCGCCAATATATTTGGTTAGCGAATGAATAATGATATCGGCACCGTGATCAAAAGCACGACACAGGTAAGGGGTGGCTACCGTGTTGTCAACGATCAGGGGTCAACCGTGGCGATGGGCAATCTCCGCCAGCTTTTCAATATCAACGATATTTCCCGCCGGATTGCCGATAGATTCGCAGAAGACCGCCCGGGTTTTCTCGTCAATGAGCCCCTCCATGGTTGCGTAGTCATCAAAAGAGGCGAAACGGACATCGATTCCCTGTCTGGGCAAGGTGTGCGCAAAGAGATTGTAGGTGCCGCCATCAGAGTTGACTGGTGCTGACGATGTTATCACCGGCACCGGTAATGGTCTGGATAGCATAGGTGATGGTAGACATCCCCGAGGCAACGCACAAAGCGCCCACACCTCCTTCCATCTCGGCCAAACGCTGCTCCAGCACTGCGGTTGTGGGATTCATGATGCGCGTGTAGATGTTACCTGGAACTTTCAAGTCAAACAGATCAGCGCCGTGCTGGGTATCATCGAAAGTGTAGGAGGTGGTCTGGTAGATGGGTACTGCAGCGGCTTTGGTAGTCGCTTCCGACTCATAGCCATGGTGCAGAGCGAGAGATTCCAATTTCATTGGTCATACTCCTTTGGTATTTTCCTGAATCCGTGGGTTCAGAGGGCGTGCAGAGTGCAAGATACTGATTTGGATAGCGTAATGAAAAATCGCAACCATACCCTCAG
>DTXR01000580.1 GCA_012962365.1 Chromatiaceae bacterium
AGCCTTTTTGCATCAGTGCCGCGAAATAGCGGGGTACGCGAAATCCGAACACCTTTGCCGCCGTCTCCATCTCCGGCCTGAAATGTCCGGGCAACTCCAGATCGTTCAGGAGTTTCTGGATACTGCAGTATCCTTCGGCCATCTGCTGTTGCCAGCTTTCGGTTTTCAAGGACATGGTAGAAAGAGGTATCATAGGCGTTTTTTCGGGAAGCTCGTGGGATATCGGCGAAGGGATGTACCCACAGCACAATACGAGGGCAACATGGCAACCTATAGTACAAACGAATTTCGTGGCGGGCTCAAGCTTCTTCTGGATGGCGACCCCTGTGTGATCATTGAAAACGAATTCGTCAAACCCGGTAAAGGGCAGGCGTTCAACCGCGTCAGGCTGCGCAATCTGAAGACCGGACGGGTGCTAGAGAAGACCTTCAAGTCCGGGGAGTCTGTAGAAGCCGCAGACGTTATGGATAGAGATCTGCAATATCTGTACAACGATGGTGAATACTGGTATTTCATGGACAATGAAAGCTTCGAACAATACCAGGCAGACGCCCATGCCATGGGTGATGCGGTGAAATGGATCAAGGATCAGGATGTCTGCAATGTCACCCTGTGGAACAACACACCCATACTGGTGGAAGCGCCCAATTTCGTGGTACTGGAAATCACCGATACCGATCCCGGCCTCAAGGGTGATACTTCCGGTGGCGGCGGCAAGCCGGCCACGCTGGAGACAGGTGCCGTCGTGCGTGTTCCCCTGTTCGTGCAGATCGGTGAAAAAGTGAAAGTGGATACCCGCAAGGGTGAATACATCAGTCGCGTAAAGGATTGAAAGCGGCGAGGGAAAAGCTGCTGGCCAGGGCGGGTCTCTATGCCACTGTCCGGCAGTTTTTTCAGCAAAGAGATGTCCTTGAGGTCTGTACGCCGGTACTCAGTCAGGCTGCCGGCCCTGACCCCGCCATTGAGCCGCTGCTGACCCGCTATACCGGGCCAGCGTATCCGTCCGGACTGGAACTGTATCTGCAAACCTCCCCTGAG
>DTXR01000581.1 GCA_012962365.1 Chromatiaceae bacterium
CTGTGTTAGCAGCTTCAGGCACCTTTGGGTACGGCGATGAATATGCTGACCTGATTGACATAGAGGGCCTGGGAGGTTTTGTTACAAATTATTTGTGTGCATAGCCCTGCGGGATAATTTATTTTTTTGATATTCCTAATCATTTCAATGGCAAGAACAAAATAATGGCTTTTATCGTATCAATGAGCATAAGCACATTCCATTGTGACTGTCATCTCATTATACATGCCGTTCATTTCATCTATTTCTTGATCAAAGTGAGCCACCTCTATACCCATCTCATCTATTGTTGTTGGCAATAAAGTCTTTTTTTCAGCCACATACGCTTTCACAAACGATTTATCAAGTATATCCTCTTCTGTATAGTGGTATTTTTTCATGATATCCTCTTTATCTTCAAACGCATTGCCGAGAAGAATAAGATGATTTAATTCTTTAATCAGATAATCACTATGCGTTGTCACAAAAACCTTAATACCCGCTTTAATGAGCCTGACAAACAACCTTGCCATTTTCCGCTGGTTAGCGGGATGAAGATATTGTTCCGGTTCATCAATCAACAGTATATCGCCTGATTTTGCCAAACATTTGATATAAAAATTCAATTCGACTTGTGATGTAACTGTTGAAGAGCCTAAATAAACCGGTATCTTCTCATTTTCAAGGCCTTTGGTAAAAGAGAAAACAATCTGATTATTTTCAACCCCGTATTCACCGCCAACGATCTCTTTCAAGCACTGAGCTAACTCAGGTTGTTCTTTCAGTAAAGGACTTTTTTGCTTGCTGTATACCTCAACAATATCACGCACAAAATCGATATTATCTTTAACCGTGTGGGCATAGCGAGAAAAAGCATTTAGGGTGTCTAATTCCTTATGAAATAACGTAATACCGGTTCTTTCTGACGTGATTAGAAACGGATGAGCAAAGTAATCATCCAGCAAGGCTTGTGCTAAGGCTCTATTAATAAAACGTTTGACAACCGCCGCGTGTGGAATCAGATTTTTATCTTCTACTAATAAAGCGAATTCTAAAAGCGTACTGTCTTTATCTTTAAAAGCATTTAAAATAGCTTTGGTTGCGCTACCCACAGACAAATCGAATGTCGTTTGATAGTTCGGCTGATAACCGTTTAAAAGCGCATCAAAGGTGGTTTCATAAAAATAATTTTCACTGGCACTGAATAACGCCGGCAAAGAAGTGGTATAGTTTTTAGACAGTTCAGCCAAAATGCTAGGCATATTTTTTTCAAATGAAGTTAATTCAATTTTAAGTACCCCGTTTTGAAAAAGACTTTGTATTTTTTCTTCCTCTATTTTGAAATCAATGTTGTTTTGCCAAGTTTTCAGAAAACCATAAATGGCGCGAGTCGTGTATGTTTTCCCAGTATTATTTTTGCCACAGATAAGGGTTAATTTACCGAGTTCGATTTCAGTTTTTTTGTCTAAAGCACCCCGTTTTTCAAATTGGAATTTCATTATACACGCCTTTGGTTAGTGAGTTGATTCAACTACCCTGTTCATTTTCACATCAATATGCAATCTAGGTGATGCTGGTTTAAAAGGATAGAACGTTGATGGCCGACTGATTAATTAAACTGATTGACAGAGATTTAATTGATTAACTAATAACACTATCAGCGTAAATCATGACAATCAGCATTTAGCGTAGCATACCGAAGGTTCACGCATTAGTTTTTGCGCGCAAAAACTTTATTTATCAGTGTTCTATCATTTTTTATCTGGTTTATATTAATAACAACAAAACCGGTTTTAATATAAAGTCTTTAATCACTGTCGCGTGTGGAATGTGAGCGTTATCCGCCACCAGTAAGGTGATTTCAAGAACGCTGCTATCCTTATTTTTAATAAGGGTTAAACTGTGATTGGGTGCCAATAGCCAATTGAATTTCGTTTTTATAATTGGGTTGATAATCAGAATTTAAAGCACGAAACGACGTTTTTGAAAAAAAATCGTCATTGGTACTGAAAATTTTAGAAAGTAATTGCGTGTATTGTTGAGACACTACATCCAACACACGAGAAATATCCTTTTCAAACGACTGTAAATTAAGTTTCAGTACCCCGTTTTTAAAAAGGCTTTTTATTTTGACGGGTTATAATTGGAAATCAATATCTTGCACTCTGCACACCCTCTGAACCCACGGATTCAGGTTATCCTTATAATTGGAGAAACAGGGTTCGGAAACTACACCAGAGCGGGGCGCCTGTCAATGCGTATAATAATCATTCGCATATATATGGGTATATTCCATTCCGTATGAATGGAAATTGAGGTCGCCGGAAAAATAACGCAACTCATTGTTAGTAAAATTAAAATTCCCTACATGACGCACCTGTGGTCCCGCAGATAACGTGCGCTATCGGCATAAAAGCAGAAATCTTAATAGAAATGATTTGCATTTAGAAAAAATTCGGGATATTCTTACGCTCGAATGTAGTCACTCTGAATATCGGCAGGAAAAACATGCAAGCAACAAACCAGGAAGTGCTGAGCAAGATAAGCGAGCTTTATCGGGAGGTGTTTAAGCACGATGGTTATGGCGACCTGAAAATTGAGATGCGCATTCTTCGTCGCGGCCAAAAAGAAGTGATCGTTTACTGCGGCAAGCAATATCGCTATGTGGTTGATTTCAAGTCGGAGATGGAATCCTCCCAATCCAGGCATGATGAGAATTCATTATTGACCAATGTCCGCGCCTGAGATCAACCATGTTTATTCGGCACGGGGCACTGCCGAAGTGGGTCACCCAACCCGACCCATAGCAGGTCACGCCTGGAAGGTGCGATACCCCAAACCGGGCAAGGAAGCCCTACTTATTCGGATGGTGGTGAGAGGCCATATCCAGAAAGCTGGATGACATCTTAAGGATGTGTCCGTTGTATGAATATTACAAGTTAATCCACGGCATCAGGGCCCGGGGCAGGGCGACGAAGCCGAAAACCGAATAGGTGAATTTATAATGAACATGAAGTCAATTTTGAAGCACTTTGATCGTATCGATGCCGCTTCCATCGAAGACAAGAAAGTTGCCAAGCGTGTAGCGAAACTGCAGGCTGGGCGCAAGCAGGGCGGTTTCACCCTTCTCGAGCTGCTGGTCGTCGTGGCCATTCTAGCCGCCATCGCTGGCACCGCCACCATAGCACTGCAGGACACCGATGCGCGTGCATCTGCTGCTGCACATGTGGCCATGATGGATGAACTGAATAAGGGTATCCGTACCTATCGTGTGCTGAAGAAAAATCAATATCCGGATAACTTTGACGCATTGTTGGGTGCAGGCATTGGTGCGCATCCTGTTACAGGTGCTGCGGGTTCTGCTGCTGGTGCTACCTTCCCCGCCAATGAGCTGGTAGCTATCGAAGATGTTGGGACTGTCCCCTTGACGGTTGATGTGGCTTCAGTAATGGCTGATATTGGTATGACTCAGCTTCAGTACCTCAATTACACTGCGGCAGCTGATCTCGATGGCGATGGCGTTACTACTGATTGTGAATCTGCAAACATCGTTTCTACCATTGAGTCCCGCTCAAATGCAGTGGTGGCCAATAACATCTTCATGACGCCAGCAGCCAACGGTTGCGGAGCTGCTGTGACATTGTTGGATCCTGCGGGGGCGACTTCCGGTGACCAGGTTCTGGTCTGGACTGGTGGTTATGAGCGGGTGATGGGGGCAGCTGGTGTGGCTCATGACATTGCCGGCGCACCTGCTGTTGCCCCTGGCGGTGATCCTGGCGATGCAATTGCAACCAGCGCCGCCGGTACCCCAGTATTGATGGTGGTCGGTATCGGTCCTTCTTCCACGCTCTTCAATGCCAATGAACTGGGTGGTATGACCACCGTGCCGGTCTATCGTCACGTAGGCCCGCTTCAGTATGGGCGCTTTGCCGCGTTGTTTGAGATCGGAACGTTCAGCGATGCAGCCGGTGGTTACGATGCAATTGATCAGGTCAACCTGGTGGCCATCATCGACGGTGCCGGTGATACCAAGGAAGAAGAACTGGGTGAGTGGGACGGTACCCGTAACACTATTTAATCTGAGTGTTTGAACGGCCCTTTTCCAAATTGCCACAAGGACGTGGCGTCTCACTCCTCCCCTGGAAAAGGCTTGGTCGGCCGCCTTGGCCGACCTTTTTTAAACCCGGCCGCTGCTTATGAACAGAATGCAAGAAAAAGCTAACCAGTCAGGGCTAACTCTTTTGGAACTGATGGTGGTTATCGCGGTGTTGGTGGCGGTGGCTGCGCTGGCTTCGGGATCGCTTTTTGGAACCTTGGAAGTCTCCAGAGAGAAACTGACCGAACCGGAGATGATGGCGATTGCAGAAGCCGTCAGGCAATTCAAGAAGGATACGGGGTATTACCCGAAACAGGGTCCCTTCAACCTGAACACGGCAGGCGGAGAGATCGCCCTGGCTTCATTGCCAGAAGAATCCGGGGGCACGAATGCAGAAAAAACCCGCTGGTTCTATTCGCCAGCCAATTTTTATCAGTTGACCCGTGCGGTAAGTCCATTGGCAGGCACCGGCCACATGCTTGAAAACTGGCGCAGCGAAGCGGCGCGCGGCTGGCGTGGCCCTTACCTGAAAGGTTTTACGGACGGTTATGTGGACATCCGCGATGGCATCAATGATGGTACACCCGACGGAAATGCTGCCGGGAATCCATTGACCGGAAACAATATACCGGATGTACCTGGCGTAGCTGATCCTTTTCAGTTTCGTCCCGAACCTGTGGGCGGCGGAACACTCATGGACTGGGCGGAGACGCCGAGGTTGCCATCACCGCCCGGCAGGCTATACGAGAAAGTAACCTGGGGCAGGCCGTATCTGCTGTTTGGTCTGGATGCGCAGCCCCTGGTCGTCTGTATGGGGCCTGATGGAGAGTACAACACCGCAGACGACATATTTCTGGATATTCACTGATGAACAAGTACTTACAGATTACGTTGCTTGGGTTGGCGATCACTCTACCGATTGTCACAGGGCAATCGATTCGCGCTGAAGAGGCGTTTCAGCCTGTCGAGCTTGATTCCTTTATAACGGAAAACAGAGCGCATGCCCAACAAGTAGGGAAGAAGGTGATATTCCAATCCAGACCAATTGCTTTTGAAGCAAGACTCAAGCGTCACCCTGAAGAAAAAGAGATGAGTTATATCTACACTGCCCTGAGTGTGTCGGGGGTGGAGCCCATGCCTGAAGTGGGGCACAGAATGTTTATCGAGTCGGATGCAGGCAAGATTATTCCGGTTTATGTGGAAAAGCGCGCAGTGGAAATCATCAACAATGGGCTCAAGGAGAACGATAGAACTTTGTTCGAGGGTTATCACGTCTACAACTATGCCAAAGGGCCGGCTGTATTGGTTGTGGATTTCAAGAGGGTTGATTGATGACTATTTTTCCCGGATCGCAAAAAGGCATGACCCTGCTCGAACTGATCGTAGTGGTGTTCGTTCTTTCCGCTGTGGCCTTCATGACCCTATCGGAAGTGACCAACGATGCCAGCCAGGCGCGATTTGAAGATACCCGAAACCGGCTTGAAGTCATTGAAGATGCGATTGCGGGTGATGCGTCGCGCACCTTGAATGGACAGCCGGAGGTGCGTGGATTCCTTGCGGACACAGGCAGAGTGCCGGATTGCCTGGAAGCCCTGCTGTTGCGTGATCCCGATTGCAATGGCGATGGTAATCCCGACGGCAATGCGCCGCCTCCCTGGCAGTTTGAGCCTGCACTCAATATTTGGGCGGGCTGGCGGGGGCCTTACCTTTCAGGGATCAATGGCGAGTATCGGGATGGCTGGGGCAATCCGGATAACAGCGCATTGACCCACGATCCAAACTACGGCTGGGAGGTCGCCCCTGCGGATGCCGATCCGGGCGCTGACGGCATCACGGACACCATCGTGATCAAGAGTCTGGGAGAGGACTCGCAGACGGGAAATGCCTATGGCGGTAGCTATGGTGATGACTATCAGCAAAGCGTTGCATTCGCAGACAACGAAACTTTTGTCACCCTTACCGACAGTGCCGGGGATGGTGGCATCGTGGCGGATTTTGGCGCTCAGGCCAGTTGTTGGCTGTGCTCTGGCGTAGATGGCGTCGACACCAATAACAGCCGCAGCCTTTGTGAGGCTGCCAATGAGGATTGGTACCCCGATTCGACCAAGACAGACGAAGCTTCCTGTGGCGCAGCGGTAACGGCCGTTGATACAACCCCCAGCGGATATGCCTGGCAACCCGCAGATCAGCTTTGCGCCCGCTTGTTTGTGCGCAGGAACGGCACCTTCGATACCGATGGTTCCGGTACATTCACAGATGGGGATGGCCTGGTCACGCCCTTACCGGTGAGTGTCACCTGGGACGGTAGCCGCAAGCTGACGCTGTTCAAGTTCGCCGGCGATACCTATGTGCCGCCGGGGATCAGTGCGATGATGATCTACGACTATGATGGCGCGAGCTGTAACACCAGCACCGCAAAATTCCCGTCCACGCAGAACTATATGCAGCTGGCTATCCTGCCAGGCGCCGCCTTATTGCCTGTTCAATGGCCTGTGGATTGAATTGCGCGGCACGTCATCACAGCGGACTGACAGGAACTCCACCCCATGTATAAATTGAAAGCATATTACGTCCAGAAGAAGGACGTGCTGGAAAAGCCGGAATCACTGCACTGGTTTGACTGGCTACAACAGGAAAGCCGTCGCTTGATCGAGAAGCAGCAGGATGCCGAGTACGGCATCTGCGGCAATGAGTGGCTCATTGTCGAGTATCTCCGCAAGGCAGAACAGATGGGCATGGGTGATGAATTCCTGCGTGCACTGCAAAACTGCGTTTGCCAGGAAATATCGGACATGGCCGCCGAGCTGGTGGAAAAGGCGGCGTGATTGAATGCCCCGATAGACAAATAGAGTGCAGGTGAGCTGCAGTAAACCATGAGCAAAGACAATCCAAATTTCCTTGAGCGCCTGAACAATATCAGTATAGGCAGGCCCGGTAGACTGTTGGCCTTTTTTACCGATGGCTTCAGTCTGCATGGCGCGTTGATCCATGCCGGTCTGGGCGGGCAGCAAGTCCAGGCGGCGGGTACTTCCGCGGCCATCGACTATCGCAATGCAGTGGCGGATGTCATCTCCCAGCTTCGGGATCAGGGAATGAAGAAGCTCCCCCGCAAGGCGGCGCTGATCAGCACGTCGGCAATATCAGCCCTGGTCTGGTTGCCGGTAAAGGCCGATACCCTCCGCCCCAGGGAACAGATGCAGGAACTGGTGCGATGGGAGTTGGAGCCCCTGTATGCCATGCAAGGGAATCAGTGGCGTTTGGGCGCTCTGTTGATGGGCCGGGGCTGCATGACGCGCGAACAGCGAATTGCTGTGGTGGAAGCGCGGTTGGCGAATAAGGTTCAGGGTGCAGACCTTGGCAGTAATCGTTTTGGTGAACTTGCCATAGAGATGGGTTTTGTAAGCAAAGAGCATGTCGATGAATGCCTGGCATTGCAGGAAAAACTGATTCATCCTGATGATGATATCGTGTGTGGCTGGTCGCCTCAGGAGCCGCCGGAAGCGGATGCCGAAACTGATTCAGTGCAAAGCCCGTGGTTAGTGGCGGGTATAGGACGAAGTTATCTCAATGCCTGGGCATCGGCGTTTCGCCGTAACAAGCTCTCCCTGGAATGGCTGTATCCGGCCCTGGGCGCGGGATTTGCCAGCCTGGATAAAAAGGTTGCAGGGGATTTCCTGTATGTGGATGTCGCGCAGGAGCAAATGTCCGTCATGCATGGGCGCCCGGGCGCCGTGAGCAGCGTTCGCACTGTCATGCTCGACGAGGGAAGAGCCTCGGTAGAGCAGATAAGCGGATTATGCCGGGATGAATGTGGTGCTGACACCCACCACGTTTATGTCAATGGGTCTTCGGAGGCCCTGAAGAGCTTGACGCCTGAGCTAACGGAGGTGCTGGTTCAGGATGTCTTTTTTGTAAGTTCGGAAGGGGCGCCAGCACAATGAATGCCATCGATGCCGGAAAGCTGAAATCCGCAGGCGCCCTGCAGCCTCTCCTGGGGGCGGCGGGTCATATGCTCGTACGCACTGATGATAATGTGCTGGCCAGGATACCTGCTCATCCACCCAGCCCTCCCTTGTGGAAGCGCAAAGATCTGCTTCCCTATGCCGCGGCGGCTATGGTGATGCTTGGGCTGATCGGGGTTGATGTCAACATGCGCTACAAGACCTGGCAAAAGAACGCCCAACTGCAAGAGTTAGAAGAAGAATTCAGTGAAAAGATGCTGCTGAAAAGACAGATGCAGGCGCAAGCATCTTCAATGTCAGAGTTAAAAAGCAAGCTGTCGGAAAAAAAGCAAGAGCTGGCGGGTGTGACGCGGGAAAAAGAATCGCTGCGTTATCTTGAATACCGGAAAAACCTGCTTCCCGCATTATTGGCTGCGCTGCAAAATGCAATAAATGATGAGGTCGTGGTGGAGCAGGTCAGCCAGGGTGTCGGGAATAGGGAGCAAGTCTATGTATCAGGGTGGGCGGCCAGTGATACCGCAGCGCAACTCTTCTTCAACAGCCTGAGTGCTGAAATGACGTCCATGAATATGGAGGTGGCGGATCGCCGGGTAATGGCCGATTCCAGCCGGCCCAGAGGCTCGGGTTACAACTTTGAGGCCTGGTTGTTGTCGCGTTCGACCGGGGGGCGATGATGTCATTGGTCACTCGCTGGAAAAAAATGCAGAGCAAGGAGCGTTTGCGCTGGCTTGCGGTAGGCGTGTTATTCGTGGTTGGTGTTTATGGACTGGTCGTCTACCCGGTGACAAAGGCGGGCTATGAGCGCGCTGAAGGCCTGGTCAATCGCAAGTTGGGTAGAATAAAGAAACGCA
>DTXR01000582.1 GCA_012962365.1 Chromatiaceae bacterium
AGCCCAGTTCGTAATACGCCCACCAGGAGCCCAGGGCAATACCCACCGTCAGGAATACCCAGGCGATCTGGGTCCAGGGGCGGGACCAGCGCGCCCAGGCGGCGTCAAGCCGCCCCCCCATCATCGCCGCCAGGGCAAAAGCAAAAGGAATGGCGAAGCCCACATAGCCCATATACAGCAGCGGCGGATGGATGATCAGCCCCACATCTTGCAGCAGGGGATTCAGATCCCGGCCTTCAGGTACCGGCGGCATCAAACGATCGAAGGGATTGGAGGTGAACAACATGAACATTATGAAGCCCACGGAAAGCAATCCGAGCACACCCAACACCCGCGCCATCATCACCGGCGGAATGCCGCGCCCCAACAGGGTCACAGCGGTAGTCCAGGCAGACAACGTCAACGCCCACAACAGCAATGAACCCTCATGCGCGCCCCACACGGCGGAAAACTTGAACATGGTGGGCAAGGCGGTATTGGAGTTGGATGCCACGTACAACACCGAAAAGTCGCTTTGCAAAAAACTCCAGGTCAGGCAGCCAAAGGCGATGGCTATGAACAGGAATTGCAAGCGGGCAGCAGGCTTGGCGATGGCGACCCAGGAGGCGATGCCTTTCTGTGCGCCAGCCAAGGGAAGAATGGATTGAACCAGGGCGATGATCAGCGCCAGGATCAGGGCAAAATGTCCGATTTCAGGAATCATAGCGGTTTATTTCCCTTGGCCATGTCAGCAACGCCTTTATCATGGCCTTTTTCCAGCGCATCGGCGACCTCAGGCGGCATGTAGTTTTCGTCGTGTTTAGCCAGCACTTCTTCAGCCACGAACACGCCATCAGAGCCCATACGCCCCTGGGCTATCACGCCCTGCCCTTCCTTGAACAGGTCGGGCAGTATGCCCGTGTAGGCGACCTTTACGGCATGCGCATTGTCGGTTACATCGAAATGCACGGTGAGTTTTTCACCCCGCTCGAGGGAACCGGGCTGCACCAGCCCGCCAAGACGAAACACATGATTCGCTGGCGCCTTGTTTTCCGCCACTTCGGTAGGTGAAAAGAAGTAGGAGAGATTATTGCCCAGGGCATTGAACACCAGCCATGCGGCTGCGCCCAATACCACCAGCCCTACCAGTAAAAACCCGAATCGCTTATGCCTGGCTTTCATAATTTTTGCTCCGATTTAAGACGTACAAGACGGGAGACCCGTTGAATGACCGCTTTGCGGCGCTGCCTGACCAGCAGGGGTTCGGCGATCATCAGCAATGCTGTCATGCCAAACGAACCCCAAACATACAGGGCATAACCGCCCATGGCGAAAAATTCAGACAATCCACCTTTCATCGACGTATCTCCGGCAGTTCAGATACCCAGCGCGTATCTTTTTCGCGCTCCAGAATAATCGCCCGCACCCGGTACATGGACACGGCGATGCTGTAAGCCCAGAAGGCAAAGGTCATGATCAGCATGGCCTGCAACATGATCGTACTCATGTTCGAGCCTTCTGTGACGCTTACCGATGCCCCCTGGTGCAGGGTATTCCACCATTTGACCGAAAAATAGATGATGGGAATATTGACCACGCCCACCAGCAGCAGCACGGCTCCGGCCCGGTCGGCACGGCGGGCATCATCGATGGAACCCTGCAAGGCGATGAACCCGATATAAAGGAAAAACAGGATCAACTCCGAGGTCAGGCGCGCATCCCACACCCACCAGGCGCCCCACATGGGCTTTCCCCAGAAGGCACCTGTCCAGAGAGCGATGAACGTCATGATGGCGCCAGTGGGTGCCAGCGCCTGGGCCATCATGGACGACAGGCGGGTATTGAATACCAGCCCGATGCCCGCCCAGAAAGCCATGACGAGATAGATGAACATGGACATCCAGGCAGACGGCACATGAATAAAGATGATGCGATAACCTTCTCCCTGCTTGTAATCCGTGGGCGCGACAAAGAAGCTCATGTACAAACCGATCACCAGCAATACCACCGCTATCAGCGTGGAAATCTTTCCGATCTTTCCCGCCAGGGGATAAAATGTTGCCGGGGATGAAAACTTGTAAAGGTTCAATCTGCCACCCATAAAAATCCGCCCTCTGCTTCGGGCATTAAAACCTGTGACCGCAATATGCCGGTAAAATTCCAGCGATAGTTCAAGTCGGCATCAATAGTCATCGACTCAGCTTACCAAAGGTTACTCTGCCGATATCCTTAAAGCGGCTGCGGTTGCCAACGGGGCCGCTAGCGCAGAAAGCAACAGTATCGCACCCAGCATGGACAGATGCCCGGTTCCTCCCAACCCGGACGTTTCCGCCTCCACCGCGCCGGCCCCGAAAATCAGCACCGGAATATACAAAGGCAGTACCAGTAGAGACACCAGTACACCCCCACCCCGCAATCCCAGGGTCAGTGCCGCTCCGATGGCCCCGATAAGACTCAAAGCCGGGGTGCCGATAAGCAGCGTCAACATCATTATACCAATGGTGGCGGTCGACAGATCGTATTGCAGTCCCAGCAACGGCGACAGTAAAACCAGGGGCAATCCCGTCACCAGCCAGTGCGCCAGCACCTTCCCCAGCACCAGAATGGACAGGGGCTGGGGCGCGAGCAGCATCTGCTCCAGGGCGCCATCCTGATAATCCACAAAAAACAGCTTTTCCAGCGCCAGCATGGAAGCGAGCAATGCCGCCACCCAGAACACTCCTGGCGCGATCAGGCGCAGCGTGTTCAGCTCCGGCCCAATACCCAGGGGAAACAGGCTGACGACGATCACGAAGAAAAACAGCGTGGTCAGCACATCGGAGCGCCGCCGCATGGCCAGCAGCAGATCCCGCGCAATGATGGTTCGGAAAGCACTAAACACAGCCGTCCTCCTTCCACCCCAGGCGCAGCTTTTTCACCTTACCGGAGGTCAGTGCCACTTCCTGATGAGTGGTCAGGATCACCATGCCGCCCTGGGCCACATGTGCCGCAATCACCTGCTCCAGCAACGCCACGGCAGCCACATCGAGCCCAACGAAAGGTTCGTCCAGAATCCACAAGGGAGCGCTGCTCAGCAGCAAGCGTGCCAGCGCCACCCGTTTGTGCTGCCCCTGAGACAACACCCGGGCCGGCAGATCCTCATGCCCCCGCAGGCCCATCTGTTCCAGTACATCCCAGGCCTTGTCTTCCTTCACGGACAAACCCGCCATGCGGCAGGCGATCAACAGGTTCTCCACCCCGGTCAGGTCGTCCTTGAGACCATTCTTGTGCCCCAGATACAGAAGCGCAGCAGCGTATTCATCCCGCTGCTTGCGGATAGGCAGGCCTTTCCAGCGTACTTCACCATCCGTGGG
>DTXR01000583.1 GCA_012962365.1 Chromatiaceae bacterium
ACAGCTTTGACCGCAATTTCGAGCTGCTCATAGGGATCTTCGGGGAAGGGACGGCCAGTTGCCTGTTCCACCACAGCCAGGAAACGCTCGCTGATATCCTTTAGGTTGTCTGCCGACAGGCCGATGTCTTCGGTAACATGTGCGCTTTCCTTGACCTTGTTGAACTCCTCGTCGAACAGCTCATCCGGAATATCCAGCGCCACCTTGCCGAACAATTGGATGAAACGCCGATAGGAGTCATAACCAAAACGTTCATCGCCGGTCTGCGTGATTTCGCCTTGCAGGGTTTTTGCATTCAGACCCAGGTTGAGAATGGTGTCCATCATTCCCGGCATGGACATGGCGGAACCGGATCGCACGGATACCAGCAGCGGGTTCTCCGCATCACCAAAACCTTTTCCCGTCGCATCTTCCACCTGCTTCATCTGTTCATGAACTTCATCCATGACGCCAGCAGGCAAGTCATCGGAATCGCTGTCGAGATACTCCAGACAGGCTTCTGTGGAAATAACGAAACCCGGAGGGACATTTAGCCCAATCTGGGTCATCTCACACAAATTCGCTCCCTTCCCACCCAACAGATGCTTGTTTTTTCCATCACCTTCCTTGAATGAAAACACCATCTTTTTTGACATTATCTACAGCTCCTGAATTTACATGTAAGTTGACGTTATTCTGAATCCGCGGATTCAGGATAATAAAAAATGATTAGCTACAAAGTTTCACTATCTGCTCGTTACCCGGCAGCAGGCCGGGGATCATTGCCCACGATGGATTCCGGCCGGAGCCGGCTTTTCATGCGTATAACGTTAGAGAATACCATTCAATGAGGACAATGACAGGGGCAGGAACAGGGAATGCGGACAACCCCCCAATCCCGGCTCCGAAGAACGCAAAACCGGGATATGGAAAGAAAGATGTTATTGGCTGACGTTCAACTCTTGAGTCGCTGAGGTTCGTCCTGCTCCAGGTAGGCGAGCTCGGTTTCCGTCAAATCGACTTCATCATAACCGTTGATCATGGGCATGACATGGTGAGCTAAAGAACCCCCGGTGGTCAGCAAATAGACGTGAATGATAATGAAAGCCAGGATGGCAAATGCCGTACCCACATGGATGATCGCTACCCATCCAAGTAGCGGGTTAGTTATGCCATTCTGCCAGTAATTGTAGGTGAGATACGCAAGACCCGAAAACCAGATGGCAGGAAAAAGAAACAGTTTCAGCCCCAAATAGGAAAGTGCCTGCAGGGGATTGTGCTTGCGCCAGTAATGCTTGCGATAGGGATGTTGCTCACCCTTGAAAATGCCCCAGGCATAAAAACGTGCGACCTTCCACAAGCCATTGGTCGTAGGCAGATAATGCCGCCACGTGCCCGTTGTCAAATGCCAGAAGATAGCAAATATCCATAACACGATCAGCGAAAGAGCGGCAATAGTATGTACATAAACCGCCTGATCGAAGCTGATCAACTCAAAAACGCCATGGATACGAAATCCAGTAAACAACAAAGTGAAAATCAGTGCGGCCTGTGTCCAGTGCCAGAAACGCTCAAACCCGTTGAATATCTTTACATTGCGAACTGGCATCAGTTTCTCCTCCTGCCCAGGAACAAGCGTATAAGTCCGTGTCCGGCAACCCCGCCCAAAGAGCCAACAATCATCAGCAATCCCAATATATCCAGCCACTTTGGCGCATCCCTACCCGGCATGTAGAAACCGTCAAGATTCTTCAGCCGTCCCTCTTTAGCATGGCATTCTTCACAGGCCAATGCCTTTTCCTTGGGGGCAACCATATGATTGATGGGCCAGTAGGAATAGGTATCAATAAAGCCATATTCACCGCTATATGGAATGCCATTTTTTTCCATGCCTACCTTGATAGCCTTGGAAAAATCATAGTTACCCCAAAAAGCGGCATCATCGTCGCCCCACAAATGCATGTAGACCAGCGTATTGTTACCTTTGTCGTAGGGCTGTACAGTATGCATGGACTTGAACGGCCAGATGCGCGAATCCGGATCCGTTGGAGAGCCATCAAAAGAATTGATATCGACCGGTTTGGAAGGATCAAACACCGTATCGATAGTGGTGTATTTCATCACGCCGTCAAACCAGCGGTACAGAGGAACCACATTCTCATCGTATTTGAAGGTGCCCTTGATGGATTTATAGGTGGCCCGGTGATGCCCGTCACCCTGGGTGTATTCCTTCAGTTTGAATCCCTCACCGTTCTTCAACCGTCCTGCGGTGCGCCAGTCCCAGTCCATCTTGGTGGCAACACCGCCGCGCGCAAAGGCAGGGATATGGCAACTTTCACAGGCGACCCGATCCACGTGATCATTGAGCTTCAGCCCTTTGATATCGACCGGATGCGGCTTGTCATCATGACAGCTTTCGCAAGTAGCCGTCTCCCTTTCCAACCCGGGTTTTGGCTTGGCACGCTCTTTCTCATCCTTCGCGATCATATTGTAGCGGCTCCCTGCCCACTCATGCCCTTCTCCTACATGACATATGATGCAGGCGAAGTTCTCACCATCCTCGGACATATGCACATCCACATCCTTGGGTGGATGAAACAGCACAGAAGAAAGATCACCGTGTTTCACGTTGTCACCACCGCCGCCGAAGAAGTGGCATCCACCACAATTACTTCTGGCGGGCAGGCGCACGTTCTGGGCAACATAGACCCAGTCGATGGGCTTCTTGCCTTCGAACATGATTGAACAGGCCTTGTTGCCTTTGGTAGGAGGTGTTTTGTAGTAGGTGCCAGTCGATTCATGGCAAACCAGGCAATCGATGTTCTCCTCATTGGAGAAGTCGTAGTTACTGTCCGTCATGCCATAACCTGCATGACACTGCGCGCACATCCCCTCGTTGCCCTTGGCATTGGTGCAGAAATTGTTGATCAGGACGCTCTTGCCCAGCTTCTGGCCGGTTTCAGGATGGGTATAGCTCCAGGTCCAGTGCTTGTTCTTCTTGAACTGATGACCGGCGGTATTGTGGCATTCCAGACAAGCCCTGGTAACTTCCGGCCCGCTATTGAACGGCCCCTGCAATTCCTTTAGCTTGGTGTGATCGGTCGTGGATTTCTTGACCTTGTCCGTATCCAGCGCGGTAACCGGGTTGTCGACTTTTCCCCTGTTACCAATGTTGGTGTACTCTGAAATACCCAGCTCTACGACGTCCGGCGGTGCGTCTGGCAAGGCGTCCTCGGCTATTGCCCCCTGGGCCAGGAAAGACAAACAGGCTCCCAATAATCCATTGAGAAAACATTTCGAGGTATTCGGCAATATCACTTTCCATCCTCCCACACCGGAACTGACTTGATTTTTCTATTTTTCAACAAGTCTTATAACCCTTTGATACAAAGGTTTCCTTGATATGGCTTAAACTGCGGGAAAAATATCCACCTTCAGCACAGACCCGGCCGTTCTTTAATCATGATAACGTCACTGCATCAAAGCGAATTGGCGAAGGAATCCAGCCAGATTTGCAGCAATCGATCATTACCAGCTGCCACGGCAGAACGGGGCATGGTGCTAAGCACAGGAATCGGATCTTTCTTCAGGGTACAGGCCGCCCCTCCGGCTTCTCGGAAAATGAGGTGCCCTGCGGCATAATCCCAGAGCTTCTGCCCTCCGTGCAGGTAGAGATCAGCCCGCCCCGCCGCCAGCCAGCACCAGTCCAGAGCCACGGTCCCAAGATTGCGCTGGGAAGCAAAAGGCGGGTTTGTCGCCAATGACGAAGCCAGCGTTGGAGGCAAACGCTTGAAATCCACCAGGGCCAGGCAGCAATCGAGGGATTCAGGTACTGTCCGAATGCGCAAAGGCTGATCACCCAGTTCAGCGCCCATACCGCGGCGGGCAGCAAAAAGCTCTTCGCGCAGGGGATCGAGTACGATACCCAGCACCACTTCGCCCGCTACCAGCAAGGCCAGAGACACGCTGAACATTTCGAATCCATGACTGTAGTTGGTAGTGCCGTCCAGAGGGTCCAGAATCCAACATCCACTGGACTGCAACAGGGCTGCATCCTGGGTCTGTTGAGGCGATTCCTCTCCCAGAAACGCATATTGGGGCCAATGCTCACCAAGAAAACCTTCCACTGCCTGCTGCATGGCATTGTCCGCCTCGGTAACCAGACTGCCATCCTGTTTCAAAGTGGCTCTGACATGATGGAAGCGACTCATCACCTCCTCTCGAGCAATAGCCATTAATCCCTCCTTCAGGCGCAGCCAGTCCGGTTCGCAGCCAAAAGGCGTTTGCCCAATCATGCCAATTCCCGAGTGAGCAATGCATATTCTGACACCTTTTTCGGCAAAGACAGGCGCACCTGCCAGCCGCTGCCGGGCGCCACATCCAGGGCATGACCATCCCGGTCGGTTATCTCTTCCAGTCGGAAATCCGTATTCCCATCAGGAGTAATCAGGGTCATGCGATCCCCGACGCTAAAACGGTTCTTCACCTCCACCAGCGCCCGGCCATCCTGCTGCTCCAGAATCTCCCCGACGAACTGGGACCGGCTGGCCATGGAGGCACCCTGACGATAATTCTGCATTTCGTGTGTTTCATGACGCTGGAAGAAACCGTCCGTATATCCCCTGTTGGCCAGACTCTCCAGCTCTCCCATCAATGTGACATCGAAAGGCCTGCCCGCTGCGGCATCATCAATGGCCTTGCGGTAGATCTGCGTCACCTGGGCGGTGTAGTAGTGCGACTTGGTGCGCCCTTCGATTTTCAGGCAATCCACGCCGATCTCCACCAAGCGCTGCACATGCTCGACCGCCCGCAGATCCCGGGAGTTCATGATGTAGGTACCATGCTCATCCTCCTCGATGGGCATGAATTCACCGGGACGGTTGGGTTCTTCGATGTAATACACCTGATCCGCCTTGGGGTGGCGACCCACGTCCTTGAGATCAACAGAGGGCGCTTCTTCATTCATCCTGTATTCCCAACGGCAGGCATTGGTGCAAGTGCCCTGGTTGGCATCCCGGTGATTGAAATAGCCCGACAGCAGGCAACGGCCTGAATAGGCGATGCACAGAGCCCCATGCACAAAGACCTCGATCTCCATATCCGGGCAGGCCTGGCGGATCTCCTCAATCTCATCCAGGGACAGTTCCCGGGACAGAATCACCCGGGTCAGTCCCATGCGCCGCCAGAACTCCACGCTCAAGGCGTTCATGGTATTGGCCTGTACAGACAGGTGTATGGGCAGGTCAGGCCAAGCTTCACGCACCTTCATGATCAGGCCGGGATCGGCCATGATGAAGGCATCCGGTCCCATTTCCACTACCGGGCGAATGTCATCCATGAAGGTGCCCAGTTTGGCACCATGAGGCATGATATTCGCCGCCACAAAGAACTGCTTGCCCTGTGCGTGCGCTTCTTCAATGCCGGTACGCAGGTTATCTTGCAAAAAATCATTGTTGCGTACCCGCAGGCTATAACGGGGCATACCGGCATATACGGCATCTGCACCATAGGCAAAGGCATAGCGCATGTTTCTCAAGGTGCCTGCGGGAGACAGCAATTCAGGCTTTTTCACGGTCAGACTCATGGGAGCAGGAAAAGGCACATTGTACCGGAGTTGCCGGCAGGTCATTCACCGACAAATCACAACGAATACAGCGCTACAGGGAAAAATGCCTGAAGAATTTTGGCTGCAGCAGCCAGAGCAGTTCTCCGGAATCGAAATGCAAATCCTGCCAGCGTGAAACGGGAAACTGCATGGCGACCATGGCAGCGGTGGGCATACGCGCCCTGGCACCGGTAAAACGGGATACGAGCCCTGACCAGGTGGGTTCATGCCCAACCAACATTACTCGCTCACAGGCATCGGCAAGATCCCTGACAAAGACCAGAACCTTCGATGGTGAGGAGGCATACAAGTCATCCGAGAGTTGCAAAGGAGCTGACCACCGCCCGGCTTCCATGGCGAGTTCCGCAGTGGTTCTGGCTCGAACGGCGGTCGAGGAAACAATGAGATCCGGTGGCTGAGACGCCTTGGACAACAACATGCCCATCTGCCTAGCGGCTTCGATCCCACGTCCGGCCAACGGTCGGGCGTGGTCTTGGGAAAAGGAAACATCCCAGTCAGACTTGCCATGACGAAACAGGATTAGGCGTTTCATCTGCAAGCGTTACCAGGATGCTTGCAGCCAGATCAAAGGGGCTTGAATTCGTACTTCTGTCCCGCCAGAGACACTTCATACATCAAGCCCCCCTTGGCGATGGTGAAGGTCGCCATACCCTTGTTGTAACCTGCACCCTTGGTGATTGCATCATTCTTGCCCCCACTGACGCCGGCTGAACTTCCTGCGGTGGAAGCGGTAGCAGATGCACCCGCAGTAATGGCCACGGCCTGGGCATTGGCGCTGAACTCGAAATTGCCACTGGTAAACTCGCTCAGCGCCCGCTTGTCCTGGAAGAAAATGATCTGCGTATAGGCTTCGCCACCCAACTGGAAACCAACGCTGACCTGGGTCATGGTCGCAGTACCGATCTGCCTGCCCTGCTCATATACGCAACCTTTACCGAAGGCGCCACCCACGCCAATGCCGCCCTTGCCGACAGTGGGGAAGACCGCATAACCATAGGCATTGTCGAAAAATTTTGCACTTGCGCCCGCCTTCTTGAACAGACTGGCGGCATCCTGGCATTCGTCCGCCCAGGCCTGGCGCATGGGAAACACCAGCAGCAAGAGCGCCAAGGCCGCACACATCTTTATCGCTTTCATTTGAGATACTCCGTTATTCATATCGCACTTGGAAAATCCGAATCTGTGGACTCATACACCTGATACAGATCACGATCTGTAGGACAGCTTCATCCTAACAAAATTCCTCGTGAACAAGGAATAAACTCGAAAAAACACCCCTAATTACAGAAAAATAAAAGAATTATTGGTACAAGCCGTACAGCAGATTCTCAGGCCATGGACTGGTAATACAGGTTCTGCGGATGTTTCGCTTCCGCAAAGAAATACCAGCGCTCTGCCAGCAACCCCAGGTACTGTACGGCAAAGGCCGACGGGCAGGTAAGGCGATACAAGCCAGTGGGAAGCACCCAGCAGCAATACAGGTAACACGAATACGACGATCAGAAAGAACCAGTAAACCATGCGCACGGTTTTTATCGATGCACCGTGGAAAAACTCCCGGGTGTTGAAGGAACCGCCCATGAAGCCCTGGGCTTTCTGTTCGATCTGGTTGTGGCGAATGCCGATGGCCGTCTGCAAGGTGCTCTTATGCACCAGGCGGCGGTTACGTCGCAGGGACAGTCCCCGGCTCACACCGGCCGCGAAGGTAAAGATCACCGCCCATGCGCCGAAGAAACCGACCAGATCCACACCATTCCATGCAGAAAAGGCGGCAGCCAGCATGAACCCGGACGCCAGGCCAAACAGTGTGAAGTTGATCAGGGTGAGCGGGCTATGCCATTCCTCGATGAACTTGATGCTAGCGTAGATCATGGCCGTACAGACATACAGAGCAAAGGCCGCTATTGCACCAAGAACGCCCAGAATCAGGGTGGCATCCACCTCGATCACACCCTGCACCACGAACAGGGGCTTGGTCAGGCCGAAGTAATGCACTGCTCCATACACGGCGACCAGAAACATGAAGACGGGTAATACGATGACTTCCCGGGACAACCAGGAAGTACGCCATTTGGCTGCCGAACGCCAGGCCCGCTCCGGATGTCCCAGGTGAAAAAAGGAAGCAAATAGCCCCACCACGAGGAACACCAGGCTCAAGGCAGAACCCATGGCATAGAAAGACACGCTATCCTGAGGCTGCAACAGGTTCGCCAGCGAATAGACCTGCCCGGTGATAAGCGCCAGGAATAACCCCTGCCCTACGCCGATCAGAGTGGTCAGAAAGATAACTGAAAATGCGGGATGCATGACACTCTCCGAATATCAGAAGGACACATCGTCCAGGGTTTCGCCTTCGGCGGCCGGTAGCGGTGCCTCCTTGCGCAGGGGATTATTCGCCCGCTCCAGTTCGTCCTCGAAGATCTGGATACGGGTCTTGCGCCTGGGCAAATAGTGGTTGGCTGGTTTTGTGCCCCATTCCGGCATCAATTGGTATCCGCCCTGCTCACGAATAGCCATGGATACCTCGGAATCGGGATCATGTACATCCCCGAACAAACGGGCGCTGGTCGGACAGGCCAGTACACAGGCCGGTTTGCGCTCGGCTTCGGGCAGGGTTTCATTGGTGATGCGATCGATGCACAGGGTACACTTTTTCATCACCTTCTGGTGCTCGTCGATCTCGCGCATACCGTAGGGGCATGCCCAGGAACAGTACTTGCAGCCGATGCACTTGTCATAGTCCACCAGCACCACGCCATTGTCTTCGCGTTTGTAGGAAGCCCCCGTGGGGCAGACCGGCACACAGGGCGGTTCTTCACAATGGAGACAGCTCTTGGGAAAATGTACGGTTTCTGTCTTGGGAAATTCACCCACTTCAAACGTTTGCACCCGGTTGAAGAAAGTGCCCGTGGGATCCTTGTCATAGGGCCGGTGATCCGTCAGCGGGCCGGCCCAGCCGGAGGTGTTCCATTCCTTGCAGGAGGTCACGCAGGCATGACAGCCCACGCAGACATTCAGATCGATTACCAGTGCCAGCTGTGTCATTTGGAAATACCTGCCTTCTTGCGGAATACCCCGGCAAAATACGCCTGCCAACGTCCCTTTCGAACCTGCTGTCCCGGCAAGGCACGTTGCGGAACGAACTGGGGCGAAGTGACCTCGGGTTCCTCGGGATCGGCCTTGTATACCCGCACCCGCACATCGAACCAGGCGGCCTGACCGGTGACCGGATCAGAGTTGGACATGTGCTCCCCTGCCTCACAGGCGGGCAGCTCTTCGGAAATCACGTGATTGAGCAGGAAGCCCTTCTGGGATTCGTTGGCCTTGGGCGTCAGTCCCCAGGCGCCGGCTGCCTTGCCGATGGCATTCCAGGTCCACACGGTGCCCGGCTCCACAGCATTGGAGAAGCGCGCCATGCAGCGCACCTTGCCATGAGGCGATTCCACCCACACCCAGTCACCATCGTGGAAACCGTTGACCTTGCCCAGCAGGGGATTGACGAACAGATAGTTGTGCGTATGAATCTGCCGCAGCCAGGCATTCTGGCTGTCCCAGGAGTGATACATGGCCATGGGCCGCTGGGTAAGCGCATTCAAGGGGTAAGTCTGGGTGTCGATGAGCCGCGATTCCAGGGTTTCGTGATAGAAAGGCAGCGGATCGAAATACATCTCCACCCGCTTGCGCAGACGTTCCGGGGGCTGCTTGCCAGGGCGCTTGCCCTGGGCGGCCAGCCGGAATTTCTGCAACACCTCAGAATACAGATGCACCGTGATGGGCTCTGCATAGCGGGTCATGGCGTGCGCCCGGGCCCACTCCAGGTAGCCTTTGTTCCAGTTGCGCATGTACTGATAGGAGCGGGGCAGCTTGTAGTGGAACACGCAGTTGTTCTTGGCGTACATTTCCCACTGACGAGGATTGGGCTCGCCCTTGAGGAACTTCTCGCCCCCCTTGCCCCGCCAACCGGCGAGGAAGCCGATGCCGGAACCCGGCGATGTCTCGAAGTTGACCACGAAATCCGGGTAGTCGC
>DTXR01000584.1 GCA_012962365.1 Chromatiaceae bacterium
GCTTCCTCCAGCCATAGCTCGTCTGATTCCACAGCGATACCATTCAGGCGTCGATCGACAGACAGGGCCTGGCAGAGCTTGCCCGGGCCGTCACAGAGCTTCTTGTCTGCCACACCACCACGCAGTACCCGCATGAGCTCCAGGCCCCGAACAGGCCGCAGAGCACGGATCAGAACAGCCTGGGGATGTCCCGGCTCCCCGGTGACAATATTCAGCATGTGGTACATCCCGTAGATGAGATAGACATAGTAATGCCCGGCCGCACCGTACATGACTCGGGTGCGCGGCGTACATCCTTTAGAGGCATGGCAGGCGGTGTCTTCTTCGCCCAGATAGGCTTCGGTTTCAACAATCATGCCTCCGAGAATCTGCCCCTGATAGCTGCGCAGCAGCTGCTTGCCCAACAGATCACGGGCAACCGCTACGGCATCTCGGGTAAAAAAATCCCGTGCGAGACGGTTCATAGGATGGTAACGACCTGCCCTTCTATGACCCAGACCGGAACAAACTCCAGGCTGTCTCCGGCACAGGGGCCGCGCACACAGTAGCCGTCTTCCGGTCGAAACAGGGCGCCGTGGGTGGCGCACTGCAGGAAGGCACCACCCAGATCGAAGAACTGGTCGGGCTGCCATTCCAGGTTGACCCCCGTGTGTGGACAGCGGTTGCGATAAACGTAAACAGCATGACCTTCTCGAACAACGATGAGCTGGATTTCACTACCGTCATCCAGCACCAAGCTGTAGCCCCGGGCATCCTTCTCTTTCAGGTCCGACAGCCTGCAAATTGCCTGCGCACTCATATCAGCAGCCCTTTCCGGGCGCATTTTCCCGTTGCGAGCCGGACGGCGTGATTCAACACATCCTGCAAGGGCAGTTTGCGCACAAAGCCGTCGATCACCCCCGCATTGAACACATCCCCGGCCCCCAGGCTGTCCACCACATCCACCGCAGGCGCCGGCGCATGCAAAACTGCGCCATCCGGCTCCCTGCACCAAGCACCGGCCTCTCCCCAGGCAACGAATACCGGCCGGTTCCATGATCGTGATTCCAGAAAATCTTCGGCCAGATCGAATCCACGCTGTCTTACCCAGGCACGGGAGAACAGCAGCACATCCGGCAGATCGAACAGGGCTTCTATTCCTTTACGGGGTTTTTCCACTTCCAGGGAGCAGGGAATGCCCACTTGGCGGGTCTTCTTCAACATCTTTCCGAGTTCGGGAACGTTGCGTCCTTCAAAATGTATCCATTCGAAATTGGCAAGATCCAGCTCATCGAAAGCACTAAAACCATACTCCATTAGATCACGATAATGCACGATGGTTCGGCTGCCGGTTTCTGCGCTGAGAAAGATATAGGAGGTAGGAAGCTTGCCTGACCGGGGCCGCTGCACCGCAGCCAGATCCACATGATAACCATCGAGATCATCCACTATGATCTGCGCATCCGGCTCCCTGGGCAACACGCCCGCCCAGCTGCAGTCCTGCCCCAGCTGGCTCAGGACTACCAGGGAATTGGTGGCATTGCCACCGCGCACGCGGCTTTGGGAAAGCGCGCGCACTTCTTCGTCTTCCTGTGGATAGGCTTCCAGAGTATTGACGATATCCAGGGTGGCGATACCCACCGCCAGAATGCTCGACATGGCGTGATGCGTCAGACGGCTCAGCCGCTGGCGGCCTGCATGAGCAGAGAGATCAGCTCACCCTTACCATTGAAAAGGGCAAATATTTCCAGTGCCAGCAACATGGCCATGCCACCGAGCAGCGCACCAGTGAACATACCCTTGACGAAGGGCCCCCGGGTTACCGCATCGATCCCCACCACGCCTTGCCGGCGATGCATGCGCTCGTCACGCAGGTTTGTGACCTTGGAGTTCTCCACCCCTTCCTGCATGGAATAGAGCATGTTTTCCAGCTGCTTGCGGGCATTTTCCGCTTCCTGACGCAGGTATTCCGACTCTTCGGCTTCCACCTGGGCCTTGTCCAGCTCGCGGCGCAGGCGATCCACTTCGGCATTGGCATCCTCGATCTGGTCTTCCAAATCCTGCTGCGCCGATTCCATGGCCTTGAGACCTCTCTCCCGCTCCTTGATGGATTCGAGATACTCATCGAGCTCCTGACGGGCGGATTCCATGGAAACGGCGTCCAGATCAACTTCGTTCAATTCGCTCTGCTGTTCAGTATGGCTGCTACTCACTTGATATTCCGCCTCAGCGGCCTCCCAGCAATGCCTTTTTCAGTTTTCCCGTGACCGGCTCCTTTCCCAGCCAGACGCTCAACAGGGTGCGCCCGAAATCCGCACCCGGGATAATCCCTTTCTGTTCCCCTTTTACGCTGACAGCAACCCCCTTTCCAGGCAGATAGGTGAGCACGGCCTCATCTCCTTTGTGCAGCGTGGGAAACATGGCCTTGAATTGCGCCAGCCTTTCCTTGAGGGCGGACAGACTCGCCGGCGGGACATTCGCCTCGAAGCCTTCATCCCAGCCATTATCCAGCTTTTTCTTGTCCACCTCGGCATACAGGAAGTTCATGGTCACACGCCAAGGCTGATCCGCTTGCAGAATCCTGTCTGCATCCGATTGTCTGTCTGGCAGATAGAGTGCTGCCACATAGATATCGAAGAAGAATTTCTCCCGTATGCCTGCACCATTGAGTACCAGGGTCTGCCCTTCCACAGTCAGCTGTTCCGGCAGGTTGATACCCTCAAGCGTCTTGGCAACTGCCAGGATAGGTAGTAACCCTATGATCAAAACGCTCAGCAAGCGCATAGGTTCTCCAGGTTCTTGTGGCATTCGCCATCGCAGAAATTATTTGGCACAACGCTATTTATGCACCACTTTCGGCGCAAATTCAACCAAATAAGAACATTTCGTGATCATATCGAAGATTCGAGGACCAGGAAGCAGAGGTGCCAGGAGGAAAACCTCCGTAAAAAGCGCCGCTGCAACTCAAGTCTCCAGCCAAAAGGTAACGGGGCCGTCATTGACCAAAGACACCTGCATGTCGGCACCAAACCGCCCGCTGGCAACAGGAGAATGACTTTGCCCCGCCTTTTCCAGCAGACAGTGAAACAGTCGCTTGCCTTCTTCGGGAGACGCTGCAGTGGAAAACCCCGGCCGGGTTCCCTTTCGCGTATCGGCTGGCAAGGTGAACTGGGGCACCAGCAGCAGCCCGCCGTCGACATCCTTGAGGCTAAGGTTCATTCTTCCAGTATCATCGGGAAACACGCGGTAACCCAGCAAACGCTCCAGCAACCGCTCGGCACGCTGTTCACTGTCTTCCTTCTGCACGCCAATCAGCACCAGCAGACCACGATCGATTTCGCCAATGACTTCACCCTCGACTTCAACGGAAGCCTGGCTCACGCGCTGCAATAGTCCGATCATGCGAGCTGGTCGGCGAAACGATCCGTTGCATCAACCAGCGCTGCCCGGGTGGCTGGCTCTGCCGCTGAATGACCGGCATCGGCGATGATCTGCAGCTCACTGTCATGCCAGCGCCGGTGCAGCTCCCAGGCATTTTCCAGGGGGCAGATCACATCGTAACGGCCGTGGACGATGACACCCGGGATGCCGGCCAGTTTGTGTGCGTCTTCGAGCAGTTGGTTGGGCAGCAGGAAGGCATTGTTCATGAAATAGTGGCATTCGATGCGCGCCATGGACAGGGCCACATGGGGTTGGGCGAAGTGCTGCTCGACCGCCTCGTCGTGAAGCAGGGTTGCGGTACGCCCCTCCCACACCGACCAGGCCTTGGCCGCCGCCATGCGCCGCAGTTCATCATCACC
>DTXR01000585.1 GCA_012962365.1 Chromatiaceae bacterium
AAGCTATATGAAAAATCTCACCAGACCTGGGGGTATGACTGCGATTTTTCATTACGCTATCCAAATCAATATCTTGCGCTTTGCACTCCCTCTGAACCCACGGATTCAGGATAATGTTTTGATATACAAGCCTAGCTGCCTTTCTTTGCTTCCGTGCAGAACCAAGCGGCCTGTCATATCCCATCAACACCAGGAGCAGATTGTCCCATGAGCTTTCCAGAGATGCTTGTCCGCCTGCGGCAGATGCTGATTCCCACCTTGTATCAGCTGAAGGAATTGAAGGATCCGGCTATATTGAAAGCCGATGTGATCGCGGGTATTACGGTTGCGCTGGTGCTGGTGCCGCAATCCATGGCCTATGCCCAACTTGCGGGACTGCCGCCTTATTTTGGTTTGTATGCATCTTTCCTGCCACCGATGGTGGCCGCCATATTTGGTTCTTCCCGGCAGTTGGCCACGGGACCGGTGGCCGTCGTTTCACTCCTGACTGCGGCTTCTCTGGAGCCCTTGGCGGCAGCTGGCTCGGAAGGCTTCCTGGCCTATGCCATTTTACTGGCGCTAATGATCGGTGCTTTCCAGATGTTTCTAGGATTGTTTCGCCTCGGCGTTCTGGTGGATTTCCTGTCTCATCCTGTGGTCGTTGGCTTCACCAACGCCGGCGCCATCATCATCGGCACCTCCCAACTGAGCAAACTGTTTGGTGTTACCGCCGAAAAAGCGCCGCACCATTACGAGAGCGTATATAACGTGCTCGTGGAAGCCGCGCAAAACACGCATTTGATGACGTTTGGGTTTGCAGTTTTGTCTCTGGGCATCATCTGGGGTGTAAAGAAATACCAGCCCCGTTTACCTAGCGTATTGATTGCCGTGGTCATTGCGACTTTGCTGTCGTGGACCCTCGGGTTTGAAGACAAAGGCGGCGCAATCGTGGGGGTTATTCCGGCAGGCCTGCCCGGCATGGTCATGCCCACCTTTGATTGGGAAGTCATGAAACAGCTCATCGCCTCTACGGTGATCATTTCCCTGATCGGCTTCATGGAAGCTATCTCCATCGCCAAGGCCATGGCCGCACGTACCCGTCAACGTATCGATGCCAATCAGGAACTGGTGGGACAGGGGCTGTCCAATATCGTATCCGGACTTTTCGGCGGCTATCCGGTATCCGGTTCTTTCTCCCGTTCTGCGGTAAATATCGAAGCAGGTGCCATAACCGGATTTTCGTCCATCGTTACTGGTATCGTGGTCGGTATCACCCTATTGTTCCTCACGCCTCTGCTCTACCATTTGCCACAGGCCACGTTGGCATCAGTCATCATCATGGCGGTTATTAATCTGGTCAAGATAGAACCCATAAAGCACGCCTGGAAAGCAGAAAAACACGATGGCATCGTGGCTGTGATTACTTTCGTATTGACACTGGTGATGGCTCCCCATCTGGAAAAAGGCATTATCATTGGCGTGGTGCTGGCCATGGTGCTGTTCATCTATCGCACCATGCGTCCCCGCATCGCCATCGTTTCACGCTATTTCGATGGAACCTTCCGTGATGTTAGTGTTCATCCGGAACTGGATAGCTGCAAGAAGATCCTGATGTTCCGCTTCGATATGTCCCTGTACTATGCCAACGCGGGTTATTTTGAAACCAAGGTACTGCAGATGGTGGCGGACAATCCGGAGGTCGAGTATCTGATTCTGGATGCGGAAGGCATTAATACCATTGACGCCACGGGGGAGGAAGTTCTACTGCACCTGAGTGAGCGGCTGGACAAGGTAGGTGTCACGATAATCATTGCGCGCATGAAAAAGCAGTTCATGGATACCATGCGCAATACCGGCACTCTGGAAAAAATGGGCGGCGACAACCGCCGTTTCTTCGCCCGCATCACTTTTGCACTGAACCAGGCCTGGTCGAATGTGGAATGTGACAAATGTAATAACGGAAAAAATTGCCCCTTGCGTACTTCGGTAGCGATCGAGCAGGCCAAAGCGCGTGGGGAACTTGATCCGGACAAGCCACATCCGGTACCTATTGCCTGATTCGTACAGAGACTGGGGCAGCAGGCAAACAGCTGCTCCAGTACGCCGGTTGCCAAAACAATCCGTTCTTCAACGGTCTGTTAAACGGGCAGCTTGATTTCCTCAAGATTCTTCATGGTTCGTATCGCCTGCTCGAGATCCACCTGATCAGGATTCTCCTTTGGCTGCGCCTGGATCCTTTCGTACAGTTCCTGCTGCTCCCAGGTCTCATGACTACCGTCCTTGCGCAAATGACATGCTGCCCAGGGAATGAATTTGGTAAGGGGGAACAACTGGCCGGGCTGGGGCGAAATATCGATATGCAGGCCGGAGATAAACAGAAGATTTTTTCCTGCATATTCGGGTTCTTGCAGAATGCTGCGGAAAGCCCGATCAAACTCCACCTGAGTATTGACTTGCGCAGCGGTGAGTGCCGGCCATTTTGACGCCACGATGAGGGGCATGGCATCGATAAGATTCCTGTCCATGTGATCATCGCTCGCCTTGCGAAAAAAGAACAGATCCGGTGTAAACCAGTCTTTCAAAGGGTGGAGTTCACCTTCCGACAAGGACAGCTGACCAAGTTTTTCTTGCAGCGATTGGGATATGCGGAACACCTTGGAGGTAGAAAGATTGCGCAAGGGCTGCAGCTCATTTGCAACATCTTTCTCAACCAGCCTATCCAATCTCAATATCAAGCCTTCGGGGCGCTCAGTGTGCAACAACTGGTTGTCGATGACGATATGCAGGTCGTCGTTCTCCCGCAACACAAAAATATTGTCCCTGGCAAACTGATACTCATGTGAATACCAGTCCAGCGTCCCACAGATTTTTCCGCAACTGACAGTAAAATCGTGTTCTGCGGTCTGAATCCGCCGGTAAGTTCCGTAGGTTGCCGATTCGGGATCATAGCCTACATGACTGGCATGAATAATCACCAGATCCTGGCCATGGTGTGCATGAGGGCCATGCCGGTCGATTGATACAATCCCGCCTACCCGCCCGTGATTGAAAGGGAAAGTACCAAAATGCTTGGCAATTAGAATGATGGGATAACCCTGGCTTTCATCCGAGCAAAAAGCCCGCGACGGCATGATTTTTCCCGCCTCGAATCCCAGCGATTTGGTGAGATTGTAGAAACGGGGAACGAAATCACTGTAGCGCATGGCAACCTCGGCCACGCGGAAAGAACCCAGCAGTCCAGAAATTGATCCGGTTACTCTGTACACAACACACCCCCAAGCCAGATGGTAGTTGATCCATCTGCAAAGCATAAGTCCCTTTGCGCCCAAATGGAACTGTCATTTATCAGTTTACTGCCCATCATGTCAGCCCTGACCGTAACGGAACAGCTGGCTCTGCTTGCTACGCAAATCCCTGCTGATGTACAATGATTAGATTTCCATAATCTTCTAATGTTCTTTACTTAACAGGCGACCATGACCGTAAGTAACCTGCCCCTGAAACAGATCATCATTGCAGCCATCTTTGCACTCATCGCCGGCGGTCTTGCCATCGTCAGCCCCAGTATGGAAGTTGCCTGGGTGACTGCGATTCTGGTGCTTACGATCTATCTCTTCGCCTTCGAGATCGTGGATGTGGATGTGGCGGCAATATCCATCATGGTATTGCTGGGTTTGAGTTCTCTGCTGGCGCCTCTCATGGGGCTGGAAGAAGGCCTGGTAGATAATCAGAAACTTTTCAACGGTTTTTCCAGTAACGCGGTAATGTCCATCATCGCCGTAATGATCATCGGCGCGGGTCTGGACAAAACGGGATTGATGTCCAAGGTCGCTGCTTTCATACTGAAGGTTGGTGGTACGACGGAAAAGCGCATCATTCCCATTATTTCAGGCACAGTGGCCTTCATTTCATCCTTCATGCAGAATGTGGGGGCTGCGGCCTTGTTCATTCCTGTCGTATCCAGAATTTCCGCCCGCTCCGGAATTCCCCTGTCGCGTCTGCTGATGCCCATGGGGTTTTGTGCGATTCTCGGCGGTACGGTCACCATGGTGGGTTCCTCCCCCCTGATCCTGCTCAATGATCTTATCCTGACATCCAACCACGCGCTGCCGGCCGATCAGCAAATGCAGACCTGGGGACTGTTTTCTGTCACTCCCGTGGGCGTGGTTCTGGTCATCACGGGCATCCTGTATTTCGTCATCGCCGGGCGCTGGGTGCTGCCTGCCGAGAAGACGAAAGAAGACAGTACATCGACTACCGCTTCCAGCACCATGGACTATCTGCACAACACCTACGGCATAGACTACGCGCTGTATGAAGTTGTGGTTCCCGAAGGCAGCAAGCTGATCGGGCAGAAACTGGATGACGTGGAGACCAGTTACCGCATCCGCGTCATCGCCAGCAAGCGCAGTGGTCAGGAAACCCGCGTTGGACCCAATACACTGGCACGGGATACAGAATTCGAACCGGGTATGGTGCTGGGTATCGTGGCCGCCCCTGAACACCTGGATCATTTTGTCGAGAAGTATGATCTGAAAAAAAGGGATTCCCTGCGCACCTTCTCTGAGTCTTTATCGGCAACCAAGGCGGGTATCGCCGAGATCGTCATTCCACCCGGATCAAACTTGGTCGGCAAGAGCGCAAGGGATGTCTGGATGCGCAAGGTCTATGGCATCGCCATGGTGGCGCTGCACCGCAACGGGAATACGCTGGGTGAAGGTGACAACATTCGCGACCTCCCCCTACAGGCCGGTGATACGCTTGTGGTACACACCGCATGGGATAACCTCACACGGTTGAAGAAGGATCGCAACTTCGTTGTCGTCACGACAGAATTCCCCCAGGAGGAAGAGCGCCCGCACAAGCTCGGATGGGCTGCTGTGTTCTTCGCTATCGCCCTTTCCATGGTACTGTTCACCGACCTGCGTCTGTCCGTTGCGCTACTCACTGGCGCTGTCGGCATGGTTCTGTCGGGCGTACTGAAAATTGAGGAAGCCTACGAGGCCGTCTCATGGAAAACTGTGTTTCTTCTGGCCAGCCTGATTCCCCTGGGCCTGGCAGTGGAGACTTCCGGCACCGCCCGCTGGATCGCCGAGCAGACTTTGTCCGTGGTTGGCCATATGCCCGTCTGGGTTATCCAGTTTGCTGTTGCAGCCCTGGCCACGTTCTTTACCCTGGTCATGTCCAATGTGGGCGCCACCGTACTGCTGGTTCCTCTGGCTGTGAACATCGCCTTGGGTATCGAAGGTGCAGATCCGGCTGTATTTGCCCTGACCGTAGCCATTGCCACATCCAACTCGTTCCTCATTCCCACCCATCAGGTCAATGCGTTGATCATGGGACCAGGCGGTTACAAGGTAACGGATTTCATGCGGGCCGGCGGCATCATGACCGGGTTGTTCCTCATCGTGGCGATCGCCATGATGAATTTCGTATTTTAGTGGCAACAGCCTTGCAGCGACTCAAGGCTTTACTGCCATTTCTGCACTGGTGGTCTCTGGTAACCCCTGAAACCCTGAAAAAGGATTTCATGGCTGGCCTGACAGGGGCCATCATCGTTCTTCCCCAGGGCATTGCCTTTGCAACTATCGCAGGTCTGCCACCGGAATACGGTCTCTACACTGCCATGGTCACGCCGATCATCGCAGCGTTATTCGGTTCATCCAGGCATTTGATATCCGGTCCCACCACCGCAATCTCGATCGTGGTGTTTTCATCCATCAGCCGCTATGCGGAACCCGGTTCGCCGGAATTTATCCAGATGGCGCTGACCCTGACGTTCCTGGCCGGCGCTTATCAGCTGGGGTTTGGTCTCGCTCGCCTGGGAACGCTGGTGAATTTCGTGTCGCATACAGTAGTGGTCGGATTTACCGCAGGCGCCGCCATTCTCATCGCCACCAGTCAGGTCAAACATGTGCTGGGTGTGGATGTGCCTCGCGGGGAGTCATTCGCGCATACCTGGCTGGATATTTTCCATCAGGCCGGCAATATCAACTGGTATGTTCTGGCGATTGCGGCGGGAACCCTGGGAACGGCGATTCTGACCAAAAAGATCTCTCCGCGCCTGCCGCATTTATTGCTCGCACTGGTTGTCGGCGGGCTCATCGCTCTGGTACTGGGTGCGCAGCAGCATGGTGTGGCGCTGGTGCCGGCTATTCCCTCGCATTTGCCGCCCCTGTCTTCTCCCGATTTCTCGCTGGCGGCCATTCAACAGCTGGCGCCGGAAGCCTTTGCCATCGCCTTGCTGGGCCTGATCGAAGCGGTATCCATCTCCCGGGCTATCGCCACCAAGTCCCACCAACGAATCGACAGCAATCAGGAGTTTATCGGGCAAGGACTGTCCAACATGGTTGGCAGCTTCTTTTCCAGCTATGCCGGTTCGGGGTCGTTTACCCGTTCCGGCGTAAACTACGCTTCGGGCGCCACTACCCCGTTGTCCGCGATCTTCGCTGCGGTGCTGCTGATGGCCATCGTGTTGCTGATAGCGCCTCTGACGGCGTATATTCCTGTGGCAGCCATGGGGGGCGTTATCCTGCTGGTCGCCTGGAATCTGATTGAATTTCACCAGATGAAAGTGTTGATCCGTGCCAGCAAGGCCGAAACCGGCATCCTGATCATCACCTTCCTTGCTACTCTGTTCCTGGAGCTGGAATTTGCCATCTATATTGGCGTTTTGTTATCACTGGTTATTTTCCTTAATCGCACATCCCATCCGGACATTGTTACGCTGGCTCCCGATCGTGACGACTCCAAGGGCAAGCTCATCGATATCGAATCGAAGCCTGTTCCTCAATGCCCGCAACTTCGAATTCTTCGGGTAGACATGTCCATTTACTTCGGTTCAGTGAATCATATCGAAGGAAAGCTCATGGAAATTTCGGAAAAAATGGGCATCAACCATATTCTGCTTGAGTTGTCAGGCGCCAATTTCATCGATGTGGCGGGCGCTGAAATGCTGGTGCATGAGGCCCACTCTCTCCAGGAAAAAGGCGGGAACCTGTATTTTTCAGGCATGAAGCCGAAAGTCTGGCAGTTCATGGCACAAGGGGGCTTTATCCGCGAGATCGGCGCAGCCCAATTCTTCGACTCCAAGCCCGAGGCCATCACCAGTATCTATGGTGTTTTGGACAAGAATAGATGCGAGACCTGTGTCACCCGTATCTTCAGAGAATGTCTGGAGCCTGAAGAAAAATCCGAAATAGCTGCCTGATACCAGAATTCGTGGATTCAGAGGGCGTGGATTGCGTATTGAAAAATCGCAGCTATACCCGCAGGTCAGGCAAGATTTTTCATGTAGCCGGACGAATCAGGAGTTTGTGCTATCTGCCCCGCCCGATGGACTCACGGATATGGAGGAAAATCTCAGTCTGACAACTTCCACGGCAGCATCTCCCCTGCCCCCAGAGGCACCAGCTCCTCATTGCCGAAACGCAACATCTGCGGCACTTGCCAGGGGCTGCGTTCCAGGGTGATGCTGTCCCTGTTTCTGGGCAGCCCGTAGAAATCTGCACCATGGAATGAAGCAAACGCCTCGAGTTTATCCAATGCGCCGGCATCATCGAACACCTGGGCATAAAACTCGATAGCAGCGTGAGCACTGTACATGCCGGCACAACCACAGCTGCTCTCCTTGGCGCTTTTCGCATGGGGTGCGCTGTCTGTACCCAGGAAGAAACGCGGATCACCACTGGTGGCCGCCTCCACCAGTGCCTGTCGATGGGCTTCCCGTTTCAGCACGGGCAGACAATAGTGATGCGGGCTGATGCCGCCCTGGAACAGGGCATTGCGGTTCATCAGCAGATGCTGTGGCGTGATAGTCGCCCCCAAGCGATCCGGTGTGTCTTTCACCAGGGCGACGGCTTCCACGGTGGTAATGTGTTCGAACACGACCTTCAAGGCAGGGATTGTTTGCAATAACGGCAACAACACGCGATCGATGAACACCGCCTCCCGATCGAACACATCGACCTGTGGATCCACAACCTCGCCATGTACCAGCAGCGGCAGGTTCTCCTCTGCCATGACCTCCAACACAGGATAGACCCGGGTCAGATCCTTTACTCCAGCATCTGAGTTGGTGGTTGCACCGGCAGGATAATACTTCACTGCCTGTACCACGCCTGACGCACTGGCTTGGCGAATGTCCGATGCACGGGTCTGTCCTGTAAGGTACAGGGTCATCAGGGGGTCGAAACTGCAATTGTCCGGCACTGCTGCCAAAATGCGCTGTCGATAGGCAACAGCCTGATCCACATTCACCACCGGTGGCTTGAGATTGGGCATGACAATGGCGCGGGCAAAGCGTCGCGCCGTGTGTGGCACGATATCTGCCAGTACATGGCCGTCACGCAGATGCAAATGCCAGTCGTCCGGGCGGGTGATGGTCAGGGTATTTGTCATAGGAGTGTAGCCTTGAAAAACAGTGCTTCTATTCTACCGGTATTGCGCGCAGAGAAAAGGCGCAACACCTGCCGGTATTGCGCCTTTTCTCGTTTTTTTGCCTGTCAGTCTACCTGTACCTCAATCTTGCGCGGCTTGTGTTCTTCGCGCTTGGGAATGCGCAAAGTCAGTACGCCGTGTTTCAGGTTGGCTTCTACCTTTTCTGTGTCCATTTCGCTACCCAGCGTGAAGCTGCGCCGATAGTGCGTGGCGCGAATATCCGCATACAATGGCTCCATTCCTTCCGCCATGGGAATCTCCGCATCACCCTCGATAGTCAGCGTATCGCCCTCGACTTTGACGTTCAGGCGCTCTTTAGAAATGCCGGGCATATCGGCGTGCAAGGTAATGCCGCTTTCATCCTCGAAGATATCCACTGCGGGACGCATCACAGGTTCAGCCTGTTTCAGAGCGGGTTGAACTTCAGTATCGGTCTTTTTGGCAAGTTCTGTTTTGTCATTCATTTTGTTCACCTCCGTTTCTCTTGTTCAGCTGACCTTGATCTGCTTGGGTTTGCTGGACTCCTTGCGCTTCAACCTGACGTGCAGGACGCCATCCTTATAGTTTGCATCCACTCGCTCAGGGTCGATGTCTTCCGGCAGACTGAAGGTACGGCGAAACGTACCGTCAAAGCGCTCGTTCCGATAATAGCTTGCACCTTCTTCCCGAATGATGCGGCGCTCACCGGCAACATTCAGCACATTGTTCTGTATAGCAATATCCAGTGTTGCAGGGTCTACACCTGGCGCAAAGAAATAGACATCAACTTCTTCCGCCGTGCTGCCGACATTCACCGGCGGGAAAGATCCGGCAGACGAGCGGATGCCATTTGCCCATGGCGTAGCACCGAACGCAGATTCCACTTCCCGCTGAATACGTTGTAGTTCATCAAACAAACCTGTTGTTCCAAACATATCAATACCTCCTGATACTCATACTCTATGTTTTTTACGTAGGGTTCGAAAATGAGATTTCAAGGCCTCTTCTGCTAAAAAACCATTTCGATCTTAGCAACGGCTTTTGAAGCGATGGAGTTGCTGCCTGAGATCCTGTATTTCGTCGAGCAACTCCAAGGCCAGCGCAGCGCCGGACAGGTTGACTCCCAGGTCTCTTTGCAGATGCAAGACTGTTCGGGCACGATGCAGCTCAGGCGCAGAAAACTGCCAGCGGGCGATCCCGGTTCCTCGCGGTTCAAGGATGCCTTCGTCCACCAGTTCCATGACCCATTCGGCATGCATGGCGCAGGCCCGGCTTAGTTCAGCCAATGTCAGCATGCAGTCGTCGTCCAGCAGAACACCATTCAGGATTTCATCGCTCATGTTCTACACTCCCAGTGCTGCACGTGGATTGAATGGCAGCTCCTGTTTCATCTTTTCATACAAGACTTTGGCTTTGTCTGAAGCAGCAGGCGGCAAAACGATTTTCAGCTGCACGTAGAAATCGCCGGGCTGTCTCCCCGGAATGCCCTTGCCCTTGAGGCGCATTTTTTTACCGCTGCCGGAATCGGGAGGAATCCTTAGATCCAGCACACCTGCAGGCGTGGGAACCTTCACTTTGCCGCCAAGTGCGGCCTCCCACGGCGCTACGGGCAGCTCCAGATAGACATCCCTGCCCTCCACTCTGTAGAAAGGATGGGGCTTGAATTCGATTTCCAAGTACAGATCTCCGCTGCCTCCCTGCCCCATTCCTGGGGCGCCCTGACCGGCGAGGCGAATCTGTTGCCCCTGTTTAACGCCTTTTGGAATGCGAACCTTCAGCGTACGTTGTTTCGTGATGACGTGACCTGAAGGATCAACCTCTGGCACCTGCAGGGTGATATTCCTGGTCGCACCCTGGTAGGCATCTTCCAGGTCGATCAACACCTTGGCGTGGTGATCCTGTCCGCGCATATGAAAGCCGCGCTGACTGGCTCCGGCCCCGGTGAATCCACCACTTCGCTGACCAAACAGTGACTCGAAGAAATCACTGTAGGCTTGAGAATCTCCACCGCCGCCGGTAAATCCACCACCGCTGAATTCAAAGCCGGCGTCCCAGTCCGGAGGCGGGTTGAAGTCCTGACCCGCTTTCCAGTTCTTGCCCAACTGATCATAGGCAGCCCGCTTTTCAGGGTCTTTCAGCACTTCATAGGCTTCGCCGAGGCGCTTGAACTTTTCTTCGGCATCCGCTTCCTTGCTCACATCAGGATGATACTTGCGGGCCAGCTTGCGATAGGCACGCTTGATCTCATCCTGAGTGGCATCACGCTTGACGCCCATCACCTCATAGTAGTCTTCAAACTCCACGTCATACTCCTGACTAGCGAATCACAACGAACAAGGCACCATTACCCCGCACGACATTCAATAATAAATCTCTCCTGCCCGCTTGAGCGGCCAGTGCGGAAAACTCCATCAATGATCCTACCGGCTGGCGGTTTACAGACACGATGACATCACCGGAGCGCAGCCCTGCTTCCCAGGCTGGACTGTTGCGCCGGACTTTGACGACTTCGACGCCTCCAGTTTCGGCAAGCGGATGCTTGTCATCGAGATTTCCCAGCAAGGCGCCCTCCAGCCGCTTGTTGAATTTGGATCCTTCCGCCCTGGCATCCTTCGGCAAGGCAATGGTTGCTCTGATGTTTTTCTTCTTTCCATCCCGTATCACTTTCAGGTCGATAGTACTGCCTGCACGTAACATGCCTACCGCATTGCGCAGCGCCCCGCCATCGGCAACTTCCTTGCCGTCGATAGCGACGATGATATCTCCGGAAACCAAGCCAGCCTTATCCGCCGCAGAACCGGGCAGTACCTGGGTTACGACGGCCCCCCAATGGTTGTCGATGCCAAAAGCACTGGCCAGCTCACGTGTCATGTCTTGCATGACCACACCGAGTTGTCCGCGTTGTACCTCGCCATACTGAGCCAATTGGGCAACGATCGCCTTGACCATGGTTGCCGGTATGGCAAAACCGATGCCGATATTGCCACCGCCCCCAATGATGGCGGTATTGATACCCACCAGTTTTCCTCGGGTAGTTACCAGGGCGCCACCCGAATTCCCCGGGTTGATGGAGGCATCGGTCTGGATAAAATCCTCATAACCTTCGATACCCAGGCCAGTACGCCCCAGCGCACTAACGATACCGTAGGTAACTGTCTGCCCGAGACCGAAGGGGTTGCCGATGGCAACCACAAAATCGCCTACTCTCAGGTATTCCGAATCCGACAGCGGAAGAGCTGTCAGCTTGTCTGCGTCGATTTGCAGCAAGGCGATATCCACTGCGGGATCTTTCCCAAGCAACTTCGCTGTGAAACTGCGTTGATCCCGCAACGTCACCATGATCTCGTCCGCCCCATCGACGACATGGTGATTGGTGATTACCCAGCCTTTATCTGCATCGACTATAACGCCGGACCCCAGACTCTGGGACTTCTTCTGCACCGGGCGATCCCTGTAGGCAAAGGGCTGGAGAAAGAAAGGGTCCAGCAGAAGTTGGCGTTGCTTCGACCCAACCATCTTGCTTGTGGAAATATTCACCACGGCGGGCAAAACTTTTTCCAGAACAGGCGCGATGCTGTGTCCCGGTGGTGGCGGCGCAGCCAACCCTGCGATCGGAAAGAAAATCAGCAACAGCAGAAATACTGCCTGAATACCACGTTTTCGGGTATGGGTAATCAACATCAACAGGCTCCTCCGGCGCCCTGAAACGACGCCCGTAACATTAACAAAGAAATCCCCCCCAGCATACGGCAACCCCACAGAACAACATACCTGCCTACTCCTGTGAGATTGACCTGCTTACTTGATCTTGACGTCAATTCTGTGGCGACGTGCTGCCGACGATTTAGGTAATTCAACTCGCAAGACGCCGCGTTTATAGCTGGCCTTGGCCTCATCTGCGATTACATCTTCAGGTAGTGGCAATGCACGTTCGAAACTGCCGTAAGCGCACTCGACAATATGGTAACGACCCTCGGTATGCTCGCGTTCAATATTTTTTTGGCCGCGGATGACCAAATAGTTCTCCACCACCTCGATATTGAAATCCGACCCTTCCATTCCAGGAGCCTCGACGCGTACGACAACCTTGTCGTTATCGTCATATACCTCCGAAGCAAGCAGCCCCCAGCCCGTGCTGCGTGCCGCCAGTTCATGAGAGTCTGCGCTGTCTTCACTACTGCGGGAAAACCGCGTGATAGCATTGGCGGCACGCCGATACAAATGCTGCCAGCCATCCACCAGGCTGTCCCAGGCCTGACTCATACCATTCTTGATTTGTTGCAAGGTAGACATTGAAAATTCCTCCATTCGGTTCATTTTGTTTCAGTCACGAACATTCTCACTCCTGACCTGCGGCAAATATGGGTATCGTGCTGATCGAATTCAAGAGTAGAATCAAAGAACAATAAGAATGCCTGAATACAAGCTATTGAAACTGACCTGATTTGTTCCCATGTGTATGAGATATTGTTCATATCTCTATCATTATTGATGTTTTGAAAGTGACCTTATTGGAGGACGAAATGAAAAAGAACAATCTGGTACTTGGTATGGTGGCGGCACTCAGCCTGACTGTGACCGGT
>DTXR01000586.1 GCA_012962365.1 Chromatiaceae bacterium
AGTCCCTTGGTGGGCAGCAGCCCCACATTCACGCCGATGTTGATGAAAGCCTGCAAGCCCAGCCACAGGCCGATGCCATAGGAGACATAGGCAGGGAAACGGCGCTGCATGGCTTCTGCCGCCGCCCCGATACTGAATGCCCGCCACACCACGACGCTGAACAGGGCGATCACCGTGAGCGTGCCCACCAGGCCAAACTCTTCACCGATGACGGCCATGATGAAATCCGTATGCGCTTCGGGCAGATAGAACTGTTTCTGTATGCCATTGCCCAGACCGACCCCCGTCCACTCGCCCCGACCGAACGCGATCAGCGCCTGGGACAATTGGTAACCCGAATCCAGGGGGTCCGCCCAGGGGTTCAGGAACGATGTGACCCTTTCCAGACGGTAGGGCGACGTGATGACCAGAACCGCACCGCCTGATATGGCCAGAAGCAGCAACAAGCCAAACTGCCACAGAGGTGCCCCGCCGAGGAACAACAACCCCAAAGCCGTGGCCAGCAGCACGACGGTTGTACCAAAATCCGGTTGCGCCATGAGCAATATGGCCGCCAGAGAAAGCAGCAACAGCGGCTTCACCACACCCCAGACGGTGTGCGCCACTTCCACCTGTCGGCGCACCAGATACCCGGCCATGAAAAAGATCAGAAACAGCTTCATGAATTCGGATGTCTGCAGGTTGAAAGGACCGACGGCAACCCACCGGGTAGCGCCGTTTACGGTCTTGCCCAACCCGGGGATCAACACGACGAACAGCAGTAACAGGCCAAGGAAATACAGCCAGGTACTGCCCTTCTCCCACCAGTTGCTGGGAATCTGCAAGGTCAACAGGGCGCCGGTCACGCCCAGAGTGAGTGCAACCATGTGCTTGCTCAGATAATGGAAAGGATTCCCGCTGCCAGCCAGATGCAGGGAAGCCGAACTCACCATGACGATGCCCAGACCGATGAGCGCCAGCACCGCCAGCAGCAGCGCCCAATTCACCGACAAGGTCGCGGCGGACATCATGGTACGGGGACGGGCAACGGCACTCATGAACAAAGCCTCCGTACCGCTTCCTTGAATACCCGGCCACGATGCTCGAACCCATCGAACATGTCGAAGCTGGCGCAGGCAGGAGACAGCAGCACCCGATCTCCTTTTTGCGCCAGTTCCATTGCATGAGCTACGGCAGCATCCATGGTCTGCGCTTCAACTGTCTTTATATCCGCATCCAGCAAATCAGCTATCTGGCTGCGGTCACGCCCAATCAGCACCACCGCCCGGGCCGTCTCGGCTATGACTCGCGCCAGTTCACCAAAATCGGCTTGCTTGCAGTCTCCACCTGCGATGAGTACCGTGCGGCCACCGGCGTCTGTCTGCAGCCCTTGCAAGGCAGCAATGGTTGCGCCCGGATTGGTGCCTTTGGAATCGTTGTAC
>DTXR01000587.1 GCA_012962365.1 Chromatiaceae bacterium
TAATTTGGTGGGCCGTGGGCGATTCGAACGCCCGACCAATTGATTAAAAGTCAACTGCTCTACCGGCTGAGCTAACGGCCCGGAAGAGCGCGCATTATACAGTGAAGAACACATCTCTCAAATACTTTTTTCAAACTTTTTGCGTGTCCTGGTAGCAGGTCGGGTCCGCCACGCCCGCTTCCTGAAAACCCTGGGCGCGCAGGCGGCAGGAGTCGCAGGTTCCACAGGCGCATCCCTGATCATCAGCCTGGTAGCAGGAAACCGTCAACGCGTAATCGACGCCCAGTTTCGTCCCTGTGCGAATAATCTCCGCCTTGCTCATTTCAATGAGGGGCGCCTGAATACGGAAACACTCACCTTCAACTCCCGCTTTGGTCGCCAAATTTGCCAGCTTTTCAAAAGCCTGGACAAATTCAGGGCGACAATCCGGATAGCCGGAATAATCCACGGCATTCACACCGATGAAAATATCGCGGGCAGCCAGCACTTCCGCCCACCCCAAGGCCAGAGACAGAAAAACGGTGTTGCGTGCGGGGACATAGGTCGCCGGGATGCCTTCGGCCTGCGCCTCGGGAACAGCAATAGCCATGTCGGTTAGCGCTGAACCACCGATGCTGCCCAGATCCAGCCGCAGAATCTTGTGTTCTGCCACACTCATGGCATCCGCCACCCGGCGGGATGCGGCCAGCTCGGCACTGTGGCGCTGGCCATAGTCGAAGCTGAGGGCATGGCAGGCATATCCCTGTACTTTTGCAATGGCGAGCACGGTGGCCGAATCCAGCCCGCCGGAAAGCAGCACCACCGCCTTTTTCTGCTTGTCACTCATCGACCCGCCTCATTCCCCCACAGGATCTTGTGCAATTGCAGTTGGAAGCGCACTGGCAGGTTGTCCTGAACGATCCAGTCGGCCAGTTCCACCGGTTCCAGTTGCCCCTGAACCGGAGAGAAGAGCACCTCACACTGCGTAGCAAGCTCACGCTCATGCAATTGTCGGCTGGCCCAGTCATAATCCGCCCGGTCACACAGCACGAACTTGATCTGATCTTTCTCTGAAAGCCGCTGCAGATTCTCCCAGCGATTTTTTTCCATTTCGCCGGAACCCGGTGTCTTGATATCCATCACCGTGACCACACGGGAATCGATGCCTTCTAGATCCATGCTGCCGCTGGTTTCCAGCGAAACCTCATAACCGGCATCACAAAGCTGGGTCAGCAGTGGTAACACCGCCTGTTGCGCCAGGGGTTCACCGCCCGTAACAGTAACATAGCGCGGATGAAAGCCGGCCACGCGAGCGAGAACATCATCCTGCGCCATCCATTCACCGCCCTTGAATGCATAGGTGGTATCGCAGTAAACACAGCGCAGCGGGCAGCCGGTGAGCCGCACGAATACAGTGGGAAACCCTACACTGCGACTTTCCCCCTGCAACGAATAAAAGATTTCGCTGATGCGCAGTCGGGACACTACCGCGACTTCATGTGTTTAAGGCGCGCCCTGGCCATGCTGGCCACGGAAGACGAAGGATAGTTGTCCAATACCTGCTGCAGAGTGCTGCGTGCTTCCTTGCGCTTCCCCATGGCATCCAGGATATAGCCCTTTTTTAGCAAAGCGCCGGGAATTTTGTCGCTGCCGGGAAATTCCGTCAGCAGACGCTCGAATGCTGCCAGGGCCGACTTGTTGTCCTGGGTGACGTAATAGCTTTCGCCCAGCCAGTACAGCGCATTGTCCGCCAGATCACTCCGGGGGTAATTGGCCAGAAAGGCATTGAAACCATTGATGGCGTCCTTGTATCGCCGTTTGGAAGGATGAAGCCAGGCATAGGCAGCATCATAATCCGCCTGTTCCCGGGCAGGGTTTGAAGACACCGCAGGAGACGAACCGGCAACAGGCGTTCGGGATGGACTGCCTGGAACGGGTGTGGCTGCGGGCGCTTCCAGCGGCTGTTCCTCAGGGACCGATGGCGCGCCAGGGGTGCCTCCCTGCATGCGGCTCAGACGTTCATCCAGATCGATAAACAGCTCACGCTGCTTCTTGCGCAGGCGTTCCAGCATATGCTGCTGCTCTTCCACCTGCCCCTGCAATTCCCGGTTGGTGCGCTTGAGCGCCTGCACTTCAAGCATCAGTTCCGTAATGTGCCCCACCCGGCGCTCCAGGCGCTGCAAACGTTGCTCCAGCGCTTCATCTGCAGCAAAAGCCGCGCCTTGGGATAACAACGCCGCACCCAGAAAAGGTGCCAACAGCCTGCTTTTGTTCATTTCTCGGTTCTTCCTGCAAACCGGGGATTCACCTGGCGGGAATCCCCTGACCAAAGATTACTGATAAACCAGCTCGGCACGACGGTTCTTGGCCCAGGCATCTTCGCTATGCCCCAGATCCACCGGCCGTTCCTCGCCATAGCTGACCGTTTCCAGTTGCACCGTGCTGACGCCTTCCGCTTCGAGAAAACGTTTCACCGAATCCGCACGGCGCTCACCCAGGGCGATGTTGTATTCTCTCGAACCGCGCTCATCACAATGACCTTCGATAATCAGGCGGGACGCAGGAGTATTGACAAGATATTCCGCATGGGCACGCAGAGTATCGACATATTCGGGCCGGATTTCCGCAGTATCGAAATCGAAATAGACCACTTTTTCATACAGGGGGCTGTTGGGGTCTTCCAGGGGAGAACCCGTCCATGCACCGCCGCCACTGGCTGCAGACGTATTGGTGCCACTGCCATCACCCACTTCGGCGCCCGTTGTGCCTTCGCCATCCTGAGGGCCACCGGTAGAACTGCATCCCGAAAGCAGTGCCATGCCGAAGACCAGCATCAGCAACAAAATCATCGTTTTTTTCATCTTTTCATACTCCTATTTGTAATAGGGAGACCATACGGGATCCCGCACATCTCCTGATTGCAGTGCCAGTCGCTGCTTGACCCGGCCATCTGTGGATACCGCTGCCAGAACCCCCTTTCCCTTGTATCTGGTTGCGTAAATGATCATGCTGCCATTGGGCGCAAAACTGGGAGACTCGTCAAGCCTGCCATCCGTCAAAACCGTTATGGAACCATTGCGCAAATCCAACACACCGATTCGATACTGACTTCCCACACGGGTGATGAGGGTAATGGATTTTCCATCCGGCGCATAGGATGCCCGGGCATTATATCGATTTTCGAAAGTGAGGCGTTTGACATCGTCTCCGGTCACGGAAATCTGGTAGATCTGCGGCGATCCACCCCGATCAGACGTGAACAGCAGCTTTTGCCCATCGGGCGACCAGGAAGGTTCTGTTTCTATCGCCCAGTGCCTCACGACTCGGCGCAGCTTGCGTCTCGCCAGATCCATGATGTAGATATCCGGATTTCCATCCTTGGACAGAGCCATGGCCAGATAGTGCCCGTCCGGCGACCAGGCCGGTGCACCATTGATGCCTTTGAAACTGGTGATTTTTTCCCGCTTTCCGGTAAACACTTCCTGAACCCAGATCGAGGGCCGGCCATTCTCGAAGGAAACATACGCCAGCTTGCGCCCATCCGGTGACCAGGCCGGTGACATCAGCGGCTCTGTGGATGAAACGATGGTTTGGGCATTGTAGCCATCCGAATCGGCAATACGCAAAGACAGCCGGGGAGATTTGGCAGAGCCTTCGGAAACCACATAGGCGATGCGGGTGGCAAAGGCACCCTTGGTGCCGGTGAGTGTTTCGTACACCAGGTCGGCAATATGGTGGGCGATCGCGCGCAAATCCTTTGCGGTGGTGGAAAAATTGTAACCAATGAGCTGCTCACCCTGGAACACGTCAAACAGCTGGAAACGCAGTTTATAGCCCCCCGGCCCGTTGGGTTCGATACGGCCGATCACCAGGTTTTCCTGCCGTAACGCACGCCAGTCACGGAAGTCCACCTCGGTCATGGAAGACGGGCGGGTCAGCATCTGCGCCTCATCCAGTGCCTTGAAATAGCCGCTGCGCTGCAGATCAGCTGCAACGATCCCGGCGATGTCTTCCGGCGGCGGCTTGGCTGCATCGCCCATCCATTTGAAAGGAACCACCGCTATGGGCAGCGCCCCCTCAACGCCCTCGGTTATTTCGATCACCAGCTTCGCCTGCACCTGAGTGGCAAACAGCAACAGCAGACTGATAAGGATTCCTGTCAATTTTCTCATTTGGATGGCCTGAATATAAACGTAAATTCTCTAAATTCTGATAGCAATGTCGGTGATTTTGGCATGGGCAAGGGGTCTGCCTTGTTTACTGCCGCAACGACTGAGCGATCGAAAGCACTGTTGCCGCTGGATTTTATCACCCGTACCAGCAATACCGAACCACTGCTATTCAAACGCACACGTACGGTCGCCTGCAGATCCCGGTTGGCTGCTGTCGGCGGCCGCAGCCAGCTGTTCTGGACTTTGCGCTTGATCGCTGCCGTTACGCTGTCACGTTCCCTGCCGTCTCTTTCAGCCGCCCACTGGGCCTGCAGTTCAGCTTCCCGCGCTTTTTGATCCGCGATCCGTTTCGCTTCGGCTTTGCGCTTGCGTTCCGCTTCCGCCTTTTTCTTGCGCTCAAGTTCCGCCTGAAAAAGCTTTAGTTAAAGATAAACAATGTGATACTATATATCTTCTACCAGCTTCCAAAAGTGACGATAAAAGAAGCCATCCCACGAGGCAAAGTCAAAAAAGGAGATGTTTTTGATGCGGTTGTTGTTAGGACTAA
>DTXR01000588.1 GCA_012962365.1 Chromatiaceae bacterium
ACAGTAATCGAGCATCAGAAACGAGTCACGTCGGCAAAGTCAATGTCATACGGGCAGGCAGCCTCGGCACCGTGTTTTTTACCCCGGTGAGCCCCACTTTTCGCTCCCATCTGAAAAAACAGCTGGCAGACTTTCAGCCCGATATCCTGCATTTACACCTACCCAATCCATCCGCTTTCTGGGTGATGACGCTGGCTGAGGCCCGCTCTGTTCCCTGGGTTATTCACTGGCACGCGGACGTTGTTTCATCACAAATCGATTGGCGGGTTAAAACGGCTTACCGATTCTACCGCCCCATGGAACAGGCATTGCTGAAACGCTGTCGCAGAGTCATTGTCACATCACCTCCCTATCTGGAGAGCAGCCGCCCCCTGGCCGGGTGGAAAAGCAAATGCCATGTCATTCCCCTGGGCATGAGCAGTTCACCGCAAGCCCCGCCCGACGCTGTCAGGGGTTTTCAGAATGCCGATGGCCTGAAGGTACTGGCCGTCGGACGTCTAACCTATTATAAGGGTTTTGAATACCTGATTGGTGCAGCTGAGTTGGTCGATAAAATCCAGATCCTCCTGGTGGGTGACGGCGAAAAACGGAAAGAACTGCAACAACTTATTCAAACCAGGCGACTCGAAGAAAAAGTACACCTCGCCGGCAAACTATCCGATGAGCAGCTTGTCCAATTGTTTAACGATTGTGATTGCCTCTGCCTGCCTTCCATCGAACGCACGGAAGCTTTCGGCATGGTGATCCTGGAGGCGGCACGTGCGGGCAAGCCTGCCGTAGTGACAGATGTTCCCGGCTCTGGCATGAGTTGGGTGGTGGAAAACAATAAAACAGGTATCGTCGTCCCTTGCGCCAATACAAAAGAGCTGGCCAAGGCTCTCCAGCATCTGTCCCGGCAGAAAAGTGTGTGTTCAGAAATGGGCGTACACGCCAGAAAACGCTTTGATACAATGTTTCGCATAGAAGCTATAGAAAAACAAGTTTCTGATTTATATAGCGATATTCTGCTATAGCCGCTTAAATAAAGCCATATTCCTCCGACCACAGGGCGCCATGTTCGACTCCACCCTCATCCTGATACCCGCGCACAACGAGGCACAATCCGTTGCTTCCGTAATAAGGGAAGTGGCCCGCCATACAAACGCCCGGATCGTCGTCATCGATGACGCCAGTTCGGACGATACAGCAGCAGTTGCCCGGCAGGCAGGCGCTACTGTGCTCTCTCTGTCTGTACAACTGGGCGCATGGGGAGCCCTGCAAACCGGTATGCGTTTTGCCTTGCGGCATGGATATCAGTTTGTCATCACCATGGATGCCGATGGCCAGCATGAGGCGCATGATCTCATGCACCTGTTTTCCCCTGTCTACGAAGGTCGGGCAGACGTCAGCATCGGCGCCTGCACCCGCCGAGGTTCGCGTATGCGCAAAATCGCCTGGGTATTTCTGAAATGGATTTCCGGTCTGAGCATGGATGACATTACCTCCGGATTTCGCGCCTACAACAGGGCGGC
>DTXR01000589.1 GCA_012962365.1 Chromatiaceae bacterium
CAGGGATGTGCCGAACAAACCTCTCCGGGAAAATTCCGGATCCTGGTGAAATATCCGGGCTAGGAGCTTATATGGTTCCTTTCTGTCCTTCCAGGCTCAGCACCTTGTTCGAGAGCTGTTTGCCAGCCAGTATGCTGCCAATGTTGGCGAGCCTACTGTCGCGGATCGACCGAAGCCATACCTTGAACCCGCCATCGACCGATTAACGCAAAGATGATGGCGATTGCAGCCAAGGTCCATACCACGACGGGACCAGCGGGCAGATCGAACAATGCAGATATAGACAAGCCGATCCCGTACCCCAAGACGCCAATGATATAGCCTGCCGACAGCCTGAATCGATTCGGTAGAAAACGCCCTGCCAATGCCGGGATAATGAGCGTGGCAAACACCAGATAGACGCCAACCAACTGCACGGAGACAGTGACGGAAATCGCAAACAGGCCGTAAAAGGCGGCAAGGTGTCGATGAGCCCCGGCACCAAACCAAAATGCCAACACTACCAGAGAAAAAAGGGCGGGCTGCCCCAGACCGGGATAATCGACCCAAAGAATCTGCCCGACCAGAAGATCCTTGAAATGTTCACCGCCCATTGGATCCTGCGCCAAAAGCAGTATGGCCGCAGTCGCACCCAGCACAAATACGCTGCCAATGATTGCCTCCTGCATGTCAGGCCAGCAGCGCTCCGTCCAGTAAAACAACAGGGCGCCAGCGATAGCCGCCGAGAAAGCCGCCAGCTGAACCATCAGATCATTCGTGTCCACACCGAGAGCATGGACGGCGATCACACCGACCCCGGCCAATTGCGCAATGGCCAGGTCGATGAAAATAATACCTCGCTCAAGCACCCGTTGCCCCAGAGGGACATGGGTAGCCAGAACCACCAGGCCCGCCACAAAGGCGGGACCGAGGATGCCGATGTCCATCGCCTCCCAGTTCATAACTTGATCCGAAGCAACCGGGAAACGATTTCTTCGAACAGGGACAACAGATCTTTACTGTTTTCGGTGCTGCCGACTGTGTACGGCAAGACCAGCTGTGCAACACCGGTACGGTTGGACAACCATTCGGATGGTTCCGGGTCATTGATTGGCGAACGCACGATTACCAGCGGTTTTTCACCTTTCAATCGGGCTTGCAGACTGGCCAGGTGGCCAGCGGTAGGCGGCACACCGGGCTTCGGTTCCAGGGCGGCCAGCTGTTGCATTCCAAGCCAATTTAGCAGATAGACCCACTCCCGGTGATGAACCACCACCAACTCGCCACGCAGGACGCTCGCGCGAGCTTCCCAATCCATGATGGCATCCCTCCAACGCGCCTGAAAGGCCTCCAGTCTCGACTGGAAATACTCTGCATTGTCAGGACTGATTTCGGCCAGACGCTCCGATAGCGCCCGTGCAATCTTAAGAATGTTTTCAGGATCCAAGTGCACATGGGGATTTCCCTGGGCGTGTATATCACCCTCACTTCGATCCAGTCTTTCGGGCACTTCCAACATTTCGACCTGGTCAGCCGCCATGAGATAACCGGACTTCCCCGGGAGTACCTTGGGGTTGCGGGCGCGGCGCAACAGCAGCGGCAACCACCCTGCTTCCAGATCAGCACCACTGCAAACCAGCATGTCCGCCCTGCGCAGCTTGGCTATCAGCGACGGCCTGGCCTGGATATGATGTGGATCCTGCCCCGCCGTGGTCGCCGAGAACGTCCTGACCCGCTCACCACCAATCTCCTCGGCGAGCGCCTTCCATTCCGGCTCACAGCTGAACACGGTGACCTCTGCCACCGCCATTTCCATGCAAAGGAGTATCGAGAGCAGCAGCCAATAGTGTGGTTTTATCATGGCCACCCTCTCAGTACTTGTGTGCGCCATGGGCGCCCAGCGTCATGATGTATTGAAGCAGGAACTGATCATCTGCATCACCGGGGCGTGAGTGATCCCTTGCATATTGCACCCGTAGGCGACTGAACTCGCTGTGTGAATAATCCGCCATCAGCGTCCAGCGCCAGGGATCGTGACTACCCAACAATCCGGATTCATCCAGAAGGTCGTCGTTTGCCTCACCCGAGGTATTGCTCGCTACACGAAGATTGTTATCGCTCCAGAGCTTGTCGTAACGAAGACCCGCACGCCAGCGAGGCATGAATTGATAGATCCCTTGAGCATAGAAGCCCTGCTGGGTTCCATCATACGGAATCAAGGCTTCGCCCAAATCGTCGGTGAAGGTCACCCTTCCATCCTCGTCCCGGTGGAAATACTCGGTCTGGAACACGAAGTTGCGAGTACGCGCATCGCCGTTTGGCGCCCATTTCCAAACGAAGTCCAGTGCCGAAAGGTTACTGTCTCCAGCAAAGCTGAAAGTTTCGTCGGCGTGCCCGGCATGTGCATGTCCGGCTTGGCGATCTTTCGGTTCAGCTCGCAAATGCGAAAGACCCACCCGGAAACTGTTGCTCGCGCCAACATCGGTTCCAATACGGGCGAAGTAATTTTGTGCACCGCCTAGAAACTCGTTGCCATCACCACCGGCGGGAAAACCTTCACCCCGCAACGCCTCCAAACCAAACTCCATAAAAATATCCGTTGGGGCCAGCCAGGTCAGCCGCAGACCATCGTCACGGTACTGCTGCCCGAGAAACGCCTGGCTGGTCAACGGCGCATCGGCGAAGTCCCAGGCGTGGGTGTGCTTGGTATTGGTATACCCGGTTTCCGTGAAGAAGCGTCCGATACGCAATCCCAAGCCCACAGGTAGACTCAAGGTATCAATGAAAGCCTCTTCGAGATCAACTTCTGTACTGCCCTCATCTTCGTGCAGCCCGATCGTTGCCTGGGCAAAAAACCAGTCATCCACATTGGCCGATGCGGTCAGTTCGGTCTCGGTGAGACTCAGCCCTTCAGGTTTGAGCC
>DTXR01000590.1 GCA_012962365.1 Chromatiaceae bacterium
TACCTCACGGAAGAAGCCCGTCTGCTGCCTCACCCCCTGGAAGTGGAAGATTTCATCAAACAGGTGGATGAATTGCGGGAACACACGGATCGCCTGGAGGCCCGCATGCGTCTGTTACAGAAAAAAATCGAGAAGGAAACCTGATGATTCCGGTTCGTCAGGGCATACGGGTTGTCCACATTGCCTGGGTGCTGGCCAAACACGGCCTGGATGAGTTCATTCTCGCCGCCCATCTGTTCCGCCCCATTCGCTTCTTCCGCTACCTGTCACCTTTCTATTGGCTGCAAAAGGGCCAGCGGCCGGGCTATGGCGTACGCATCCGGCGCACCCTGGAAGACCTGGGGCCCATCTACATCAAGTTCGGCCAGATTCTCTCCCCCCGCCGCGACCTCCTCCCGGACGCTATCGCTGAAGAATTGGTGAAACTGCAGGACAATGTGCCGCCCTTCCCCGCCGAGCAATCCCGGGCCATCGTGGAGAAGGCCCTGGGCGGTCATGTGGAAGACATCTTCGCCAGCTTCGAGACCGAACCCATGGCCTCCGCATCCATTGCCCAGGTACATGCCGCCACGCTGCACAGTGGCGAAGAGGTCATCGTCAAGGTGGTACGTCCCGGCATCGAAAAGGCCATCCGCAAGGACGTGGATCTCATGTACACCCTGGCTCAGCTGGCACAAAAATACTCGAAGGAAGCCCGGCGTCTGCGCCCCGTGGAAGTGGTGGAGGAATACGAGAAGACCATCTTCGATGAGTTGGACCTCATGCGCGAAGCAGCCAATGCCTCCCAGCTGCGACGCAACTTCGAGAACAGCGAAATGCTGTACATCCCGAAAGTCTACTGGGACTATTGCCGCAACAATGTCATGGTCATGGAGCGGGTCTATGGCACCCCTGTGGACGAGGTGAAGAAGCTCAAGGCCCAAGGCGTGAGCATGGCCCTGCTTGGAGAACGCGGTGTGGAAATTTTCTTCACCCAGGTGTTCCGCGACAATTTCTTCCATGCCGACATGCATCCCGGCAACATCTTCGTGGAGCCCAGCGGCCGCTACATCAGCGTGGACTTCGGCATCATGGGTACCCTCACCACCGAGGATCAGCGCTACCTGGCAGAAAATCTTCTGGCCTTCTTCCACCGCGATTACCGCCGGGTGGCGGAGCTGCATGTGGAATCCGGCTGGGTACCCGAGGGCACCCGGGTGGAGGAATTCGAGGCGGCGATACGCACGGTCTCCGAACCCATCTGGGAAAAGCCTCTGGCAGACATCTCCTTCGGCCATTTTCTGCTGCGTCTGTTTCAGACGGCACGACGATTCGACATGGAAGTGCAGCCCCAGCTGGTGCTTCTGCAGAAAACCCTGCTGAACATCGAGGGCCTGGGACGCATGCTTTATCCGGAACTGGATCTATGGGCCACAGCCAAGCCCTTCATGGAAAGATGGCTGTCCGAACAGGTGGGGCCGAAAGCTTTTGTTCGCCGGATGAAGGACACGCTGCCACAAATGTCGGAACAGCTGCCGGAGATTCCCCGCCTGGCCTACCGGGTATTAAAGGATGCAGAGGAAGGCAGGCTGCGCCTCAAATGGCACTCTGACGAACTCCATGCCTTGCGTCAGGAACTACACCAGGAACAGAACAGCACCCGTCAGAGTATTGCCGGCGGCGCGCTCCTGATCAGTGCCGCCCTCCTCGCCAGCCTGGGAACGCCGCTGTTATCCGCCGGTCTGCTGCCCCTGTTCAGCGGCGGTCTGGGCGTTGTCGGCCTCGGACTTCTCAGCAGCAGCCTGTTGCGGCGTTGATTTCAGCGGCTGCTCGACCTTCACTCGCACCCGCGCCTGGGCGGAAACCACATTGCTGCCCCGCAGGTGCGCAGTAAACTTCCCGCCACTGACGCGCTTCAGGATAGAGATCCTGCCGTTGGATATATCGCTCAATATGCCTTTGTGCAACACGCCCGCACGATCCTTGATGATAACCTTGTGATCGAGGTAGCGGGACAGGCGGCCAACCGGCACTTTTTTGTATTTCCAGACATATTCGATCTTAGGTGGCAATTTCTTCCGTTTTTTACCTGCTGCATTTTTATGCCGGATAAGAGACATGCCTTCCAGGATACGGAAGCTCATGTCCGTAACGAGGGCATCGTTGACGGCCAGCTGCAGCCCCAGCTTTTCCGCGACTTGATCCCGGGGCAATTGGGTCACTTCAACGATTCCGACGGGACGGGGCGGGCTGAGCTCCACCAGCAGGGTTCCCCAGTTGTCCATAAAGGACTTCAGGGCATGTTTCAGCCCAACCCCCAGTACCACGCCATTTGTCTCGATTTCACGTATCGCATCATCGACCAGCAGCAGTTTGTAATCTTGAGGCGACACGCCGCGCTTTTCTGCGCAGTATTCCACCACTTTCTGACCAAATTCGGGGGAATAGAAATAGCTGGCCTTGAAACTGCTCAACATAACGCCCAGCATTTTCTGCGGATCCAGTGCCGGTACATTGTTGAGCGTCAGTGACAGGGACAGCTGCTGCATATCCTGCACATCGATATCGAAATCCGCATACAGTTTTTTAGAAGAGGGAAAATACTGATAGCCGAATTTCATCTCCCCGAGCAGCTTGTCGAGGCCCAATTCCTGCAACTGTGTAAACGAGGCACCGCTACCGATCCTGCAGATATCCCGCGCAACACCACGCCCATCGACCTTCTGGTAGCCGGCGCTCTCACTGAGACGATCCAGCTTGGCCGCCTGTTCACCGGAGATATCCAGCACGATACCTTTTACGACGACATCAATCTTGTTTGGCGGGCCTTCTTCACCCAATCCGGGTGTCTGGCGCAGGAGATAGGAAACAGCATCCGGCCCCTGTACATGCGCTGCCTGAATCGAGACACCCTGATCCGTTCCCACAGGAACAACATCAATGCCCCGGACAGATATCTTGCCGCTTAGGCTGGTTTCAAGATCCCTGTATTGAATAGCCGCCTGGGGTGCAGCCTGGAAAATGGCTTCATCCAGCTTGAATTTGACGTAATAGTGAAATCCCCAGTGGGCGATTGCCCAGAAAATGAGCGGCAAACCGATCAGCCATACCCAGATATTCCCCCTTCTCCTCACTTTGAAACCCCTTACAGTTTATATCAGTCCGGACGCATCAGGGATGCTTCCACGATTTGCCGCTGCTCCGCACCCAGCAGTTTTTCGATCAGCTCCAGCGCAAAATCCATAGCCGTGCCCGGTCCTCGCGAGGTGACAACCCTTCCGTCAGCCACCACGGGTTGATCCAGATAGCGGGTATCTGCCAGCCCCATGGTATCGATGACCCCAGGGTAGGAGGTTGCCTGTTTTCCCTGCAACAAGCCGGCACTGGCCAGCACTTTCGGTGCAGCACAGATGGCGGCAATAAATTTGTCCTGCTCAGCCATCTTCTTCAACAGACGCCGGATACGTGCATCTGCATCCAGATGATCCGCGCCTGGCAAGCCGCCGGGCAGCACGATCATATCGAAATCATCGCCCAGCACATCATCCAGATCGGCATCGGGCATGATGACCACGCCTCGACTGCAGGTCACCGGTCCTTGGCTCAGGCCCGCAACAACCACTTCCACGCCGGCACGCCGCAACAGATCGATGATACTGACGGCCTCCAGTTCTTCACAGCCCTGCGCCAGGGGTACCAATACACGCGCCATAGCATGTCCTCCAGAACCCAAGTTTACTGTCTGTTATTACGAAAAAACGGAACCTGTTCTACCTTTGGCTGAAAATGGCTATGCCCTTGAGGAGGTTCAGAGCCTCGTTCAGTTCATAATCCTCTTCCAGCAGCTTTTTCTCTCCGTTTTCTTGTTTGCCGTTTTTCCTGTTCGGTTTTTTCTTGTCGGGATTAGCCAGGTGATCAGACAGGTCGGACTCCTTGACCTGCAGCAGACTCTTTTTCAGCTCTTTGAGTTTTACCTTACTCAGTTCGATATCCGGCTGTATGCCTTCCGCCTGAATGGATCGCCCACTAGGCGTGTAATACCGGGAGGTGGTCAGCTTGATGGCAATCTTGCCACTGATGGGCACGATGGTCTGTACGGAGCCCTTGCCGAAGGTTGAGCGCCCCATAATCACCGCCCGCTTGTGATCCTGCAACGCACCCGCAACGATTTCCGACGCGGACGCCGAGCCTTCGTTCACCAGTACCACCAGGGGGGCGCCATTCAAGACATCGCCGGGGCGGGCACTGAACTTCAGTGCCGAGCTCTCACCACGGCCCTGGGTGTATACGATCAGGCCATCCTCCAGGAACGCATCGCTCACGGCGACAGCGCCTTGCAGAACACCGCCGGGATTGTTGCGCAGATCGAGAACCAGCCCCTTGAGCGAACCCTTGGATTTCTTCTGCAGGTCGCGGATGGCACGCAGCATGTCATCTGCCGTCGGCGCCTGGAACTGGGACAGTCGCACATAGCCGAAACCCGGTTCCAATTCGCGGGATTTTACGCTGGCCTGCTTGATGACAGCCCGCGTGATGACGAATTCCAGGGGTTTGTGCTCACCGTTGCGTTGTATGGTGAGCTTGATCTTGGTACCAGGCTTGCCGCGCATGATCTTGACCGCATCACCCAAACTCATGCCCTTGGCGGGTTTGCCTTCGAGACGAATGATCAGATCCCCTGCCTGAATACCGGCCTTTTGCGCCGGCGTATCATCGATGGGTGCGATCACCTTGATGAAACCGTCTTCCACGCCCACTTCGATGCCGAGGCCGCCAAACTCACCGCTGGTGCCTTCCTGCAATTCCTTGAAATGCTCTTCATCCAGATAGGCAGAATGGGGGTCCAGTCCTTCCAGCATGCCGCGAATGGCATGATCCAGCAGCTCTCTGTCAGTGACCGGTTCAACATAATCCTGCTGCACCCGCCCAAACACATCGGCGAAGATCCTCAGCTCTTTCAGGGGCAGCCCCTCGTCTTCCTCCGACGTTTCCTTAGCGAGAGATGTCGAAAACGGAATCAACATCAGACAGCCCAAAAAAATGAATCTGATTGTCCACTTGCTCATAATCAACGTCTCTGTATGTAACCAAAAATGTTCGGGAAACAGCTTCCCTAGCCCTTGCGTCGCTTTTTGCACCAGCGTACGGGATTGAGTGCCTTGCCCTGATAGCGAATACCGAAATAGACGCCGGTTCCGGCATGCCCTTCACCGGCACCGGCCTGGGCGATGATTTCCCCTACCTCCACCCAGTCGCCGGTTTCCTTGAACAGGCTCTGATTGTTACCGTACAGGCTCATGAAACCGTCACCGTGGTCCACGATGATGAGCAAACCATAACCACGTAACCAGTCTGCCCACGCTATCCGACCTGCATGTATGGTGCGCACCTCCGCACCTTCTCTGGCACCGATTATAACCCCGTCCCAGCGCAAGTTACCGATTTTCTGGGCGCCAAAGGTTTTGCGCAGCCTGCCCTTCACTGGCCAGCGGAGTTGTCCCCGGCTTTCCCGAAAGCCTTTCTGTTCCGGCAGGTTCAGGGACAGCAGTGTATCCTGCAGCTTCTTCAGCAAACCTGCCAAACGCCGTTCGTCTTCCTGCCAGCGCGCCAGTTTTTCGCCCTGCTGCTGCAGCCGTGAATCCACCTGTTTCAGCAGTTCTTTACGCTGCTGCCGGTGATCTTCCAGCTCTTCTTTCCTGGCCTGCTGTTGCTGCTGAAGCTGATCCAGCCGGGACTGTTCCTGCGCGATCTGCAGGGTCAGTTTGCGCAGCCCTTCCAGATCCTGACTGAGCACCTGCAACTGCGTTGCCCGCGCCCGGCTGATGTAATCATGGTAAGCAAGGAGGCGGCTCAGGGTGGCCGGATTCTGCTGATTGAGAAACAGCTTGAGACGCTCTTCCCTGCCCGCCATGTAAGCAGAGCGCAGCAACAACGCCATTTTGTGACGATTCAGTTCGAGGTGGCCCTGCAGTACCTGTTGCCGCCCCTGGAGATTCTGAAGCTTCTGCTGCAACTGCTGCTGCTTCTGCCGCAGCTTGCCCAGCCGGGCGATGAGTGCGCTGATTTCACCTTCCGCGTCTGCCAGCTCTGCACTGAGACTGTCTTTTTCCTGGCGGGTTTTCCTGATGCTTTCCTGAAGGCTGGCAATGCTTTTTCGCAATTGTTCACGCTGTTGCGCTGTGCGCTGCCGCTCACCCTGATCGATTTGATCCGCATGTGCCGGCCAGGAAGCGCTTCCCGCAAACAACAGCAACCCGCAAGCGAAAAATTGCCCGAACCTCATTAGGGAACCTCTGATTAAGTCTGGACGAAGCAGATTGCGAAGCAGAATGTTCAGATTCGAGGTGAAAA
>DTXR01000591.1 GCA_012962365.1 Chromatiaceae bacterium
GATCTGATTGCCCCAACAATACAGCGTCTTCAAACAATTCAATTCCCGAACCCCATCAGGAATCGCCTCCAACTCAAGCGCCGACAAATCCAACGACTCCAGCCGCTGTTCATTCGCCTCGCGAATCCGCCGTAACGCTTCCTGATATCCTTCTTCCCGATCCATTCGCAGCAATCCTCGTTTTTATCCACTCACGTATTATTTATATCCACTTCCATGTCTTCCACCGCATCCTTAACGATGGGACAACCCGCATACTGAACAATCACTATTGATCAGCCACCTCTGGCTCCGCATCAACATCACGCTCTGCCGCTTCTTCATCGTCAAGCTTTCTCACCCACTCAATACTCGCCAGATTCTCCACCGGCACCACCGTCACCCGTTCACTCGCCACATCGTAAAAAAACACATACGCCGAAGTGGTTCCCAGCAGCATGGTTTCAAACGGCACCGTACCATCCAGATCTAAATATAACCCACTCTGCAAACTCGCGGACACCGTATGTTCGGCCACATTCTGCAATTGCTGGTTCACTTCGTAGCGGGAATAAATCACCGCCGCGACCCAGGCATAAATCAGAAACATCACAAACAGCGCGGGCACATTGCGGCTCACCCGCGACATCCACTCAGGCGAGAGCACGCGATACCAGCCATAGCGCTGGGCCAACCAGATATCCGAAGCAAAAATACTCCAGGCCACGGGTACGGCCAGCAGAATGGAAAAACTGGCCCAGGGCGTGCGGATGGCGGCGACCAGAAAATCGCTGAGTTGCGCGTAATAAAACACATCAATATCGAAGCGGCTGTAAAAAGAAGCGCTCGACAACATGCCGATAATCGTCACCGCCAGATAACCCATGCTCAAGCTGGTACCCAGGTGGGCCTTGACGAACTGCAACACATCGCGCAGGCCAAAAATGGTATTGGGTGGATTGTTTTTTGTCATCGTCGTTATTCGATTGGAAGGGAAGACGCCACACAGCACATCAACCAAGCGGACGACGAACGCGGGCAGTAACTATATTAGCGTGTTTGAGTGACGCGATACGAGGGGGCCGTTGGCAGGGTTTAGGGGTCAAAAATTGCCTGGACGGGAGATCAATCTGGTAGGCGGTTATGCATGGAAGAAGGGCAGGCACAGGGGCCTGCCCCTACAATAATGGTCACAGTGTTGTGAAAGCGGATAGGAAAGCACGACCGAACTTCGTAGGGGCAGGCCCCCGTGCCTGCCCTGAATTCGAAGCCTGAAACGTCATCGAAGAGATATGACCAGACTATTTTGTTTCGCAACTGACTGGCATCTTACTCAGCCATAACGACCATAAAAAGAGTCATTAAGGCAATCGCGGTTAACCTTGGACCCGCGACAACACACTATATCGCCAGACTCA
>DTXR01000592.1 GCA_012962365.1 Chromatiaceae bacterium
GATGGCGAACTGGCGAATCGTCTCATGCACCCCAGGCAGCTCATCGAAAGAGAATATGCCGTGCGGGTGCATGGCAGGGTGTCGGAAGACATGCTCAAGCAGCTGGTGCAGGGTGTGGAGCTGGAAGACGGCCCGGCACGATTCGAGGAGGTGGTGTTTTCCGGTGGCGAAGGCAGCAACCAGTGGTATCACGTGGTGCTCATGGAAGGGCGCAAGCGCGAGGTAAGACGCATGTGGGAAGCCGTTGGTGTGGTGGTCAATCGTCTGAAGCGGGTACGTTACGGGCCGATCATTCTCGACAGCAAAGTCAAATCCGGCATGTGGCGGGAGCTGGAGAAAAGTGAACAGAAGGATCTGTTGCGCATCACCGGCTTGAGAGACAAGCGCCGCTGGGGTACGCTCAAACGTCCAGGGTCTCGCCTGGAGAAGAAATCCCGTCCTTCACCCTGGGCGCGTAAGTAGCAGGCCAGGGTGCCCGAAAACCCGGGCGGGGAAACCGACCACTGTTCTCCATAAGAGAGGATGAAGAACATGCGTATCTCGATGGCTGTCATTTTGCTGCTTTTTAGCCAACTTTTGGCCGCCGCGACGGAAGGTGAATTGAGCACCGGCCTGGTCAATCCCGGTTATCATGAAAAACCGGACTGGTTCAAGGAGTCCTTCCTTGATCTGCGTGAAGATGTGCAGGAGGCAGCTGCGCAAAACAAGCGTGTGATGCTGTATTTCTATCAGGACGGCTGTCCCTACTGCGCGAAACTGCTGAAAGACAATTTCGGTAACCTGCAAATCGAAAAAAAAGTCCGCAGGCATTTCGACGTGATTGCCATCAACCTGTGGGGGGATCGAGAGGTTGTGAGCCTCGATGGACAGGCCACGACAGAAAAACAGTTTGCCGAATCACTGAAGGTTCAATATACGCCCACACTGTTGTTCCTGGACGAGCAGGGCAAGGTGGTGGTGCGGCTGAATGGTTACTATGAACCTGACAAATTTGCTGTGGTGCTGAGTTACGTTGCAGGAAAGCACGAGAAAGAAATGAAGCTGTCGGCTTATTACAAACAGCATCGTGCCGCCGCAGGCGCTGGCAAGCTGAATGACGAGCCTTTTTTCCTTCACCATCCGCTCAAGCTTGCGGACAACCGTAAGCAATCCTGGCGCCCCTTGCTGGTGTTGTTCGAGCAGCCGAAGTGCAAGCCTTGTGACGAACTGCACCAGGACAGCTTCAGGCGTGAACCTGTCGTTCTGGCATTGAGTGCTTTCGATGTGGCGCAGGTGAACCTGGATTCCGACGAGCCGCTGCAGACACCGGACGGGCGCGTGATGCTGGCACGGCAATGGGCTGAGGAACTGGGCCTGCAGTATGCGC
>DTXR01000593.1 GCA_012962365.1 Chromatiaceae bacterium
ACTGTGACTATCACCAAGACTGTTGTAACAGCTACTTCGCCAGCTACTGTGGTGCCTAAGAAGCCCTCTTTTGTGACGGAGAAGATTGTTCTTGACTTGTCCCCGGATATCCATCGCCACTCCCCTTCAGTCAATTAACAAGCAGACCCAACAAATCACCAAACTAATCCGGGCGCGCTTCCTCCAGCCAGTGAACGACCTGCTGCAGATCATCAACGACCGTCAATGCCCCGTACTCGCGAAGCCGCTCCGGCGTATGCACACCAAAGCTGACGCCAATGGCATCACTGCCCGCGTTGGCAGCCATCTGCATGTCGTATTGTGTATCGCCAATCACCAGCGCCTGCTGCTTCTCCATGCCCAGGTGATCCAACACATCGAGCAATATCTGCGGGTGCGGCTTGGAAAAGGCCTCATCGGCGCAGCGGGTGACATGAAACAACTCACCCAGCCCCGTGTGCGCCAGCTCCATGTCCAGCCCACGACGGCTCTTGCCGGTGGCGACCGCCAAGAAATAATCCCGTGAGGCAAGATTCTGCAGCAATTCCCTGGCGCCGGGAAACAATGGGGAAGGCTCCCGGTCTTTACTCAAAAAGTGCTTTCGATACTGTTGCGCCAGGGCGTCCACCTGAATTTCGTCAGCCTTGGGAAACAAGCTGGCAACTGCCTCGTGCAGCCCCAGCCCGATGACATCGCGGGCGCGCCGCGCGGCCGGCTCAGCAACACCCAGATCCCGGGCAGCCATCTGCAGGCAGCGTACAATGGTCGCCTCAGAATCCATGAGGGTTCCGTCCCAGTCAAATACAATCAGTTCATACATCGAGTCTATCCAGTAAATCCTGCAGTTCTTGAGGCAAAGGCGCTTCGAAAGCATAGCCTTGTTCACGACCCGGCCAGGGAAACGTCAGGCTGGCTGCATGCAGGAACAGGCGCTTCAATCCTAGCTTGCGGTACTCCCTGTTAGTCTGCTCATTGCCGTATTTCTCGTCCCCGAGGATCGGTGTTCCCAGGTACTGGGCATGCACCCGGATCTGGTGAGTGCGCCCGGTTTTCAGCACGGCTTCCACCAGCGTGGCATTGGCAAAACGCTTCACCACCCGAAACTCGGTATGTGCCGCCTTGCCGGCCGCATCCACACGCACGATACGTTCACCGCTTTTGAGAGTGTTCTTCGTGAGAGGCACCTTCACCTGCTGTTTGTTCTTGCTCCAGAGGCCATCGAGCAAAGCCAGATAGCGCTTGTGTACCCGTCCTTCGCGCTGCAATTCCTGCAAGGTGCGCAGGGCACTGCGCTTCTTCGCCAGCATCAGGCAGCCCGATGTATCCCTGTCCAGCCGGTGGGCCAGTTCGAGCGCCTTCTCATTTGGGCGACTGGCTCGCAGCAACTCGATCACACCGAAGGAAATGCCGCTGCCTCCATGCACCGCCAGCCCGGACTCCTTATTAATAATCAGTAATAAATTATCTTCATACATTACTGATTTTTCTATTTTTTGAATTTCCCACTGCTTCGGCACACCTGCCACTGCAGCATCCGGCACTCGCACTGGCGGAATACGCACGATGTCTCCTGCGACCAGCTTTCTGCCGGGTTTGGCCCGCCCCTTGTTAACCCGAACTTCTCCCTTTCTCAACAGGCGGTAAATGAGGGTTCGGGGTACGCCTTTCAACTCCCTCAGCAGGAAATTGTCGATGCGCTGACCGTCACCACGCTCATCAACGGTAACGTATCGAACTTTCACGGGTTTCTGATTCATTGAATGGAAAAAGCGGCGAGAGGAAGTGGGATTATACGCCCTCATGCCATTATGCCTAGGGCGCCATAAAGGAACCTCACCCCGCGTTCCCGATTTACAACCTGAAGAATCAACAAACTACTGCATTTTCAATAACCTGCAGATATCATCAAGCAGCGGAATCGGCCTTTGCGCACAGTTTCAGCGAAAACCTGGCAGATAGTTTGAACTATGTTGCTGATTTTTGGTATATTTCACCCACCGAAGACGGACTGCTGTCTTCCTGCAACAGTTTTTCCGATGTTCCGCAAAGGCGGGACATCACAAGGGCAATGATGATTCTGCCGCAATCTGTGATTGATACCGCGACAAATCCGAAAGATTTCCCCTTAGATTTATAAGCCTCAATGACTGGGGTTGATGCAATACGAGATCACGCTATTTGGCAGTGGTCATGGATAGCTAATTTTTTAGAGTTGTATGGAGTGCCTGACCAGAACCCGGAGTGGTTGCTGGCGCACAGAGGAATACCGCATATTTGCCGTGGCCGTACATATATGTACGGCCACCGAAGGAACACCCGAAGCGACCGGATACAGCCCCGGAGCGCTCGCTCATATGCCTAACGGCACAGAACGGCCCCGTGCAGATGATGCCCCGGTGCAAGCTGCAGCCTTCTGTAAGCCCTTCTCTGTCCGGCACACGCCGTGTAGCTCTTCACGGGACAAAACATAACATGAAAAGAATGCTGATCAACGCAACTCAGCCAGAGGAGTTGCGCGTGGCCATCGTGGATGGTCAAAAACTCTACAACCTGGATATAGAAACCCCCGGCCGTGAACGCAAGAAGGCCAATATCTACAAGGGAAAGATCACCCGCGTCGAACCCAGCCTGGAAGCCGCGTTCATCGACTATGGTTCGGAACGCCACGGCTTCCTGCCCTTGAAAGAAGTCGCACACAGCTATTTCGATCCCAAGTCGCTGGAAGGCAACAAACGCCCCAGCATCCGCGAGGCACTGCGCGAAGGTCAGGAGATCATCTTCCAGATCGAAAAGGAAGAGCGCGGCAACAAGGGCGCGGCATTGACCACCTTCATATCACTGGCAGGGCGCTACCTGGTGCTCATGCCCAACAATCCGCGGGCGGGTGGCGTCTCGCGGCGCATCGAGGGACAGGATCGCACCGAGCTGAAAAAAGCCATGAGCCAGCTCGAGGTACCGGAAGGCATGGGCCTCATCGTGCGCACCGCAGGTGTCGGCAAGAGCGCCGAGGAACTGCAGTGGGATCTGGATTACCTGCTGCAACTCTGGTCCGCTATCGAAACATCCACCAGGGAGCGCAAGGCGCCTTTCCTGGTTTATCAGGACAGTAACGTCATCATCCGCTCCATGCGTGATTACCTGCGAGCGGATATCGGCGAAATCCTCATCGACAGCCCGGAAGTCTATGCCCAGGCCAAAGAGTTCATCGAACAGGTGATGCCCCGTTATCTGAGCAAACTGCGTCATTATGATGATGAGGTGCCGCTCTTTTCCCGCTACCAGATCGAATCCCAGATCGAGACCGCCTTCCAGCGGGAAGTGCGCCTGCCATCCGGCGGCTCCATCGTCATCGACCCGACCGAAGCTCTGACCTCCATCGACATTAACTCGGCCCGTGCCACCAAGGGCAGCAATATCGAGGATACCGCCCTGACAACCAACCTCGAAGCATCGGAGGAGATCGCCCGGCAGCTTCGTCTGCGGGACATGGGCGGCCTGTTCGTCATCGACTATATCGACATGCGCCCCTCGAAAAACCAGCGCCAGGTGGAAAACCGCCTGCGCGAAGCGATGAAGGAAGACCGCGCCCGGGTACAGATCGGCCGCATCTCACGCTTCGG
>DTXR01000594.1 GCA_012962365.1 Chromatiaceae bacterium
GGGATGACGAAAATGGAGTTAATCAGAGCTTCCCTAATATTTTCTGAGCCAACCAATTCAGAAATCCAACCGTTGTAAGAGGTCAGATATGAGTTTTTTTCGCTTAACCATTGCTGATGATGAAGTGCAGAAACGGACAGAGAGTTACAAAAACCTCATGTCCATGTTGTATGGGTTCATTATTGCTTTTTCAGTAACTGCCATGAGTGGTTTTTGGTACTCCCTTTTTCCACGCAGCGTAAACTGGAATGCTTCGCAGACTGTGCTTGTATTACACCTGGCCGGTGGAATAATGGCGCTTTTTTTGTTTGTTGTTTACTTTTTTTTACATCAAAAGGATCAGCAACAGCGTTGGTGGTGGTTGTTTGTCCCCTGGCGATTGAAGCAGGACAAGGAAGAGCCGTTGCAGCATTTCAGGCAGAGGCAGTTAGGTCATCTTCTCACCTGGATCATGCTGGTTGTTTTCACTAGCGGCCTGCTTATCGCTTTGCCCGGTTTGCTTTTCTATTCCGGCTATGTCTGGATGCAGGGATATTACACGACCCAGATTCTCAGGGGTGTTCATTTCTGGGCAAGTGTGCTGCTGGTGCCTGTGTTGATTACTCACATGCTCTGGATCGCCAGGGATCGGAGGGTGGCGACATGAAATTGAATTTCACGGTTACCCGCCCCGTTCTTCATCTGGCGATTGTGAGTATTGTTTCCATAGCGGTTTTTACCGTTCTGGTATTCATACTGCCCTGGAAAAAGAACACGGGAATTGATGTGGTTGAGGATTTAAGTAACTACTCCATGCCCTGGACCAACAACAGCCCTTTTTATCCGTCCGAATGGAAAACCGAAGGTGACAAGCTCGTTGATTGGCGCGGTGTGCCATCGGCTACCTTTTGTGCGGAGTGCCACCATAAGGAATACAAGGAGTGGGCTTCTTCCATTCATGCCATCACAGGGCCTGATGTGATCTACGAAAACGCCATCACTGTCAACGAGCTGGGAAGTGAGCATGGAGGAGAGCTGGCCAGAGAGAAAGTCAGGTGGTGCGATGGCTGTCACGAGCCACTGGGAATCCTGGCCGGCGAAGGCACGCCGTTACCAGTAGTTGGCCCAAATGAAGCCCTGGAAGAAGGCACAAGCTGCATTGTGTGCCATACAGCAGTGGAATCGCGACCCTTGGTCGGTAATGCCGGTTTGACGCTGGCAATCAATGAGCTTCCGCGCTACCTGGATCCTGCTTTGATCATGGCTGCTCCCGAAGAACATGCCAAATCCATGCAGGCCAAAACTCATAATTCTCTGATGGGTAAGTCCGAAATGTGCGGTAGCTGCCATACTGAGATTCGCCCCACCAGGGTCAACGGCGATTTCCCCGTCCATCTGCAGGAGACGTTCGACGAATGGCGACTGAGTGATTATGCAGAAGAGGGTATCCAGTGTCAGGATTGTCATATGCACCCGGATCCGGGCGCTTATGTTGAAGCACTGAAAAGAGGAGAAAGGCCGGAAAGAGTGGTCTCTCACCGCTTTGTAGGGAACAACTACCTGTTGACTGCAGCAGACATGCTTGGCGCCAGGCTCGCCGAATTGCGGGGTGGCTGGGTTCCCGGTAAGAATGTATTCATCTCGGGAAAGGAGTGGCTGCAGGATCTTCAGAAGCAGCAGGATCTGATTGTTAAACTCTTGAAGTCGGCAGCGGATATCAGGATAGAACCCAAGCCGGTCGTCTCTGGTGATGCTGAAATCGAAGTAGTCGTTACCAATTCCGGCGCAGGGCATTATCTGCCCACTGGCCCACTGGATCAGCGCCACATGTGGATCGAAGTGAAGGCAACGGACGCTACCGGCAAGGTGGTATATAACAACGGCTGGTTTGATGAAGAAAAGGGCGTAATAGATCCTGAAGCAATTCTGTATATCAAGAAGATGTATAACGACGATGGATCGGAAAACAAGCGTCACATCCTGTTTGATATCCATTCCATGGAATATACCCGTCATCCGATTCGGCCCAAAGAGAGTGATCGTGTCGCCTATCACTTCAGTCTGCCCGCACAAGCAAAGGGACCGATAAAAATCGAGGCGAAACTGTGGTATCGGCTGGCACTCCAGGAAATATTGAAGAATATCGCAGAATATCAGGCACCCCCTCTGAGCTTTGACATAGAGAACGTGGTCATCCCGCCGATCCTGATGGTTGAGACCAGCGTGGATTTGAACCTGCCGGCTCGCACAGTGAGCAATGAGGAGGGCAGGACAAAATGAGTATACGAGTTCGCAACAGTGGATTTGGTTTTGTCGAAACGATGGTCAGCCTGGTTTTTCTGGCTGTCCTGAGTGCGTTGGCAGCACGTTTCTATGCACAAGTGGAAACAAAAGAAGAAGCGGATCTGCGTCATGCCAGGGAAGGTGTGATGTTGCTGAATCAGGCATTGGGCGCATATTGTTTCGACCTTGGCAAGCCGTTGCCGGGGAAAGAACAAGGCGGACTCCAGGCGCTGGTGGATGAGGGCTATCTGGAAGCAGTGCCCAAAGATCCGTGGGGAAATACTTACCGTTATGTCTATCCGGGTGTGCACAGTGGTAGAAGTTTTGATCTTTTTTCGACTGGCCCGGATGGGCGGGAGAGTGAAGACGATATCGTTTCCTGGGATCTATATGGGAAGCCCTACCGCGGAAC
>DTXR01000595.1 GCA_012962365.1 Chromatiaceae bacterium
AACTCAGCGAAACCATGGACGAAGCCCTGCAAAACGGGGTACCCCTGACTTTCGAGACCGAAGTGATCGTCGATCCTGAAGATGCCGCGTTCTGGCGGGGTGTGCTGGCTGAAAAGGTGATCCGCAGACAGCTGCGTTTTCATCTCCTGGCAGAAGAATATGAAGTGCGTGATATGGAAACGGGAGCAACCCGCCGATTTGCCACGCAGGATGCCGCCCTGTTGGCTCTGGGCGATTTGAAAACCAAAAGAATCATCCCTTCCCGAGAACTGCGGAAAGGGGTGTTCTACCTGGTCAAGATACAAACCAACCATGATATCGGCGCTCTTCCCCTGCCGCTGCGCCCGCGGGCCTACCTGTCTCCCGGTTGGCATCTGAGCAGCAAGGTATATGAATGGCGGCTGCAGCCCTGAAATCATGGCGCTCGAGAGCCTGGGCCGTTGCGCTGCTGCTGCTCCTGCTGTTGTTTGCACTGCACTTCCTCAGCGGTGCGGTACTCAGATCCGAAGAACTGAGTCGCTGGTTCATTCCCCTGCTGGTGTTCATCGTCATTGGACTGGTGACGCTTTCCATCGTGGTTGCCGTGAACCTGGTGCGTCTGTTGCGCGACTATCGCCGCAACGAGGCCGGCGCACGTTTCATGGCGCGCCTGGTGGTGATGTTCGTGCTGTTGGGTCTCGCGCCCGTGGGCATCGTCTACTATTACTCGCTGCAGTTCCTCATGCAGGGTATCGACAGCTGGTTCAATGTGCAGATCGATTCCGCCATGGCCGATGCGCTGGAACTGAATCAGGCGACATTGAACATGAACAAGCGCCTGCTGTTGCGCTATACGGAGCAGATGCTGGAAAACATCGACGACAGCTCCCAGACTGCCCTCACGCTGGCTCTCAGTGACCTGCGCTCCCGCTCGGGCGCGACAGAAGTGGCCCTGGCCACACCCCAAGGAGAAATTCTGGCCTCCAGCCATGTCAATCCGGAAGTGCTGGTTCCCAATGCCCCGGATCCTCTGATCCTGCAGCAAGTGATCAGCGGTAAGAACGATGTGCAGTTCGTGACTTACGGCGAAACCGGAGAGCTGTACATCCGGGCGCTGGTGGCCGATCTGTCGCGAGGGCTGGTGTTTCAGGCGATTTTTCCGACGTCTGAGCGCATCAGCGAGCTGAGTGAGAATGTACAGACGGCCTATGCGGCTTACAGGCAGCGGGCTTATTTGCGGGAATCCATCAAGTTCAGTTTCATTCTGGCGCTGTCGCTGGTGCTGCTGGTGGGTATCTTTGCTGCCGCCTGGGCGGCGTTCTACACCTCCCGGCGCATGGTGGCGCCCATACAGGCCATCGCCGAAGGCACACGGGCCATCGCCGATGGCGAGCTGGATGGACGTATTCCCGTGCCCAGATACCACGACGAACTGGGCTTCCTGGTCGCTTCCTTCAATGCCATGACCCGGCGGCTGGCTCAGGCACGGGATATGGCGGAGAGGAGCAAACGGGCGCTGGAGTTTCAGCGTGAATATCTGGAAGCGGTGCTGCATCATCTTTCCACGGGGGTGGTGGCCCTGGATGCCGATGGCAACCTGCGTACCGCCAACCGTGCTGCCGAACAGATTCTGGAGGCGGATGTGAGCCGCTACATGGGGCGGCCGTTTGCCAGCCTGGCCAGGGATTACCCCGAACTCGAAGCGCTGGTGAACCCGGTCGCCAGCGCCATGGACGCTGAAGAGCATGACTGGCGCAAGGAACTGGTGCTGAACCGCTCGGAAGGTCGGCAATTCCTGATGTGTGGTTACACGCGCCTGCAAGTGGTAAAGGGCAGCGAGATCGGTTGCGTGGTGGTGTTCGATGATGTGACCACCCTGGTCAAGGCCCAGCGGGATGCGGCCTGGGGTGAAGTGGCGCGGCGGCTGGCTCACGAGATCAAGAACCCCCTTACGCCCATTCAGTTGTCTGCCGAGCGCCTGCGCCGCAAGTACCTGGACAAACTGCCGGAAGACGATCGCAAGGTGTTGGACAGCGCCACGCGCACCATCGTCAATCAGGTGGAGGCCATGAAGTCCATGGTGAACGCTTTTTCCGACTATGCAAAACCCTCCCGCCTGGATGCCCAGCCGCTGCTTGCGGACGACTTTCTGGCGGACGTGCTGGCCTTGTACGGTGGCAGCGTGGATTTCGAAGCGGGCGCTCCCGGTGCCACGATGGAAGTCGACCCGGTAAGATTCCGTCAGGTAGTGCATAATCTGGTCAAGAACGCCCAGGAAGCCACGCAGGGCATTGACAGGCCGGAGATCAGGATCACTACCGGCGTCTACCAGCCCAGGGAACAGGAAATGTTGTTTCTGCAGATACTGGTAGAGGATAATGGCAGCGGTTTCGAGGAAGCAGATACCGAGCAGTTGTTCGAACCCTATACCACCCGCAAGGAAAAAGGCACGGGGCTGGGGCTGGCGATTGTAAAGAAAATTATAGAAGAACATGGGGGCAGTATCCGTGCGGAAAACCGCGCAGAGGGAGGCGCACGCTTTATTCTGCGTCTGCCGGCTAAATATGCCCAGGTACCAGAAGGAGCAAGCGGGTTATGAGTTTACCTTTCATCCTGGTCGTGGATGACGAGCCGGACATCCGGGATTCGGTCAAGGACATCCTGGAAGATGAAGGCTATGGCGTAAGTCTGGCGGAAAACGGGGAGGCGGCGAGGGCCGCATTGCGTGAACGGCGTCCGGATCTGATTCTGCTGGATATCTGGATGCCGGATATCGATGGCATCAGCCTGCTCAAAGAGTGGTCTGAAGGCGACGGCCTGCCCTGTCCGGTGATCATCATGTCCGGTCATGGCACCGTGGAAACGGCAGTGGAGGCCACTCGCCTGGGCGCCTATGATTTCCTGGAAAAACCCCTGTCCCTGGCCAAGCTGCTGCTCACCGTGGAACGCGCGCTGGAAACGGAGCGCCTGGTGCTGGAGAACGTGGGGCTGCGGCGTCATTTCCGCTCGGTCATGGAGCCTGTGGGGCACAGCCAGGTCATGCAGCGCCTGCGGGAGCAGGTGAAGCGCGTGGCGCAGCATGACACCTGGGTGCTGATCTCCGGTGAAGCCGGCAGCGGCCGGGAGACCTTTGCCCGCTATCTGCATGCCCAGAGCAGCCGCAAGGAACGCCCCTTCATCGACGTGAGCGTGGGGGCGACGGCCAAAGGTAACTTCGCGCTTGAATTTTTCGGCAGCGAACATGAAGGCAAGATTCACTACGGCCGCCTGGAGCAGGCCAATGGCGGTACCCTGTTCCTCGATGAGATCGCGGACATGGATCTCGAGTCCCAGGCGCAACTGGCGGGCGCTTTCGAGACCGGCGAGTTTCTCCGTGTGGGTGGTTCCGATCCTGTCAAGGTGGACATCCGGGTCATCGCCGCCACCCAGAAGGATCTGCAGGCGGAAGTGAATGCCGGGAATTTCCGCGAGGATCTTTTCTATCATCTGAACGTGGTGCCCCTGGAAATACCGCCGCTGCGGGAGCATCGGGAAGACGTGCCCGAACTGGTCAATTATTACGTCGACTATTTCGTTGCCAACGAGAAGCTGCCTTACCGGCATTTCAGTGTGAGTGCGCAGAATCTGCTGCGCAACCACGAATGGCACGGCAACATCCTGGAACTGCGAAACCTGGTTCAGCGCGTGCTGATCCTGGGGGCCGGAGACGAAATCACTCAAGACGACGTGGAAACCGCCATGGGCGGCATGAAAAGTGAAAACGTGCAGACCAGCCTGCCCGGCATTTCCTTCGATCAGCCCCTGCGCAAGGCCCGGGAAGACTTCGAGCGGGTGTATCTCGAATACCAGTTGGACAAGCATGACGGCAACGTCAGCAAGATGGCCCAGGAAGTGGGTATGGAGCGCACTCATCTGTACCGCAAGTTGCGTGGCGTCGGTATCGAAATAAAGGATCGCAGGTGAAAATCATCATTCTGGGCGCTGGGCAGGTGGGCACCAGTGTGGCCATCAATCTCGCCAGCGAGGCCAATGACATTACCGTGGTCGATCAGGATGAAGGTCTGTTGCAGTCCCTGCAGGACAAGCTCGATCTGCGTACCATCAAAGGCTATGCGGCGCATCCCGACGTGCTCGCCCAGGCCGGTGCCGACGATGCGGAAATGATCATCGCCGTCACCAACAATGATGAAACCAACATGGTGGCCTGTCAGGTGGCCTGGACCCTGTTTCACACACCGCGAAAGATCGCCCGGGTGCGGGCGCCCCAGTACAACAAATATCCTTCCCTGTTCAGTCAGCGAGGGTTGCCCATTGATGTACTGATCAGTCCCGAGCAGCTGGTCACCGAATACATCCAGAGCCTGCTGAAATACCCCGGCGCGCTGCAGGTGCTGGATTTTGCCGGCGGTCTGGTACAGCTCGTTGCCGTGCGTGCCTACGAGGGCGGCCCGCTCGTCGGACAGGAACTGCGTGAGCTCAATCAGCATCTGCATGGCGGTGAAGCCCGCGTGGCGGCCATCTACCGGGACGGGCAGGCAATTCAGCCCGAGGGCGATACCATCATTCAGGAAGGCGATGAAGTCTTCTTTATCGCTGCCAGAGAAAACATACCGGCGGTGATGAAGGAACTGCGCCGGGCGGAAAAGCCACATCGCAAGTTGATTTTCGCCGGTGGTGGCAACATCGGCCGGCGTCTGGCAGAGCGGCTGGAAAAGGATTACCGGGTGAAGATCATCGAAAGAAACGCAGAACAGGCGGCCAGTGTCGCGGAGCAGTTGCGTCATACCATCGTGCTGCATGGCGATGGAGCAGACGAAGATCTGCTACTGGAAGAAAACATCGAAGAGACCGATGTGTTCTGCGCCATTACCAATGATGACGAGGCCAATATCCTGTCTTCGATGCTGGCCAAGCGCCTGGGCGCGAAGAATGTCATGGCCCTGATTAACCGGGCGGCCTATGTCGATCTGGTCGAGGCAGGCAGCATCGACGTGGCCATTTCTCCCCAGCAGGCGACCATCGGCACCCTGCTCACCCATGTACGCAAGGGAGATGTGGTCATGGTGCATTCCCTGCGTCGTGGCGCTGCCGAGGCCATCGAAGCCATCGCCCATGGCGATCGCCATTCGTCCAAGGTGGTGGACAGGGCCATCGGCGCCATCAAATTGCCCAAGGGCACCAGCATTGGTGCCATCGTTCGGGGTGAGGAAGTGATCATCGCCCACCACGACACCATCATCAAATCCGAGGATCACGTGATCCTGTTCCTGGTGGACAAGCGCCGCATCATCGATGTGGAAAAAATGTTTCAGGTGGGTATCACCTTTCTTTGACTGTCCCGGAGTAATGCGCCATGCATCTGGTCGTCGTACAACGCATTCTGGGTCTGCTGCTGATGATCTTCAGCCTGACCATGCTGCCGCCGATCCTGGTTTCCCTGGGCTATGGTGATGGGGCGTATCCCGCGTTTCTTGCTGCCTTCGCCATCACCCTGATCGTCGGTGCCATCAGCTGGCTGCCGGTGCGTAATCAGCACCGTGAACTGCGCTTGCGTGACGGATTCGTGGTGGTGGTGATGTTCTGGACGGTACTTTCCGCAACCGGGGCCTTGCCTTTCGCGTTGGCGGAATACCCGCATCTGTCCATTACCGATGCGTTTTTCGAGTCCATCTCGGGCCTGACGACGACGGGGGCGACAGTGATCACAGGGCTGGATGACCTGCCCAAATCCATCCTGTATTACCGTCAGCAGCTTCAGTGGCTGGGGGGTATGGGCATCATTGTACTGGCGGTGGCGGTGCTCCCCATGCTGGGCATCGGCGGCATGCAGCTGTACCGGGCGGAAACACCTGGTCCCATGAAGGATTCCAAGCTCACACCCCGCATCACCGAGACGGCCAAGGCGCTTTGGTATATCTACCTCGGCCTGACCGTGGCCTGCGCCCTGGGCTATTGGCTGGCGGGGATGACGGTTTTCGATGCCGTAGGTCATGCTTTTTCCACCGTGGCCATCGGCGGTTTTTCCACCCACGATGCCAGCATGGCCTATTTTGACAGCACCGCTATCTATTTGGTCGGCGTGGTGTTCATGTTTCTTGCGGGCATCAATTTCGCCCTGCATTTCTCCGTGGTGCGGCAGAAGAACCCACGGGTGTACTGGCAGGATTCGGAATTCCGTTTCTTCCTGCTGCTCATGGTGCTTGTGGTGCTGGCGACCATCCTTGGATTGCATTTCAGCAGCACGCACGGGACGTTCCACGAAAGCGTCGTGCATGGTCTCTTTCAGGCGGTGTCCATTGGCACCACCGCAGGATTCACCACCGCCGAATGGTATAACTGGCCCGGATTTGTTGCCATCCTGCTGCTGTTTTCCAGTTTTGTTGGCGGCTGCGCCGGCTCCACGGGAGGCGGTATCAAGGTGATCCGTTTCCTGCTTCTCATCAAGCAAGGCATGCGGGAGATCGCCCGTCTGGTCCATCCCAATGCGCAGATTCCTGTACGTGTGGGTGACAAGACCATCCCGCCCAGGGTGGTGGAGGCGGTGTGGGGTTTCTTCGCCCTGTATGTCGCCAGCTTCACCCTCATGTATCTGCTGCTGGCCGCCACGGGCATCGATCTGATGACGGCCTTTTCCGCCGTAGCGGCCAGCATCAATAACCTGGGACCGGGGCTGGCGAATGTGGGTGCCAACTATGCCGGTCTGCACGACCCGGCCAAATGGATACTCTGTTTTGCCATGCTGCTCGGGCGGCTGGAGATATTTACCCTGCTGGTGCTGCTCACGCCGGTGTTCTGGCGACACTGACAGGCGTATATCTTTTAATTTGAAAAGATTGCGGGGGGGGGTAGCATCGAAGTTCCATTTATCAAGGATATAAGGAGATTGTGATGAAACTCGTCAAAGTAATCGGCTTCATGCTGTTGTTGGGAACGTGGGGTCAGGCTTCCGCTGACCTAGAGGCGGTGCTTGATCTTGAACGGGGAAAAGAAGCACGCCTCGTTACCCGGAGTGATGCGGCTTGCGAATACCGGTGTCTGGAAATTCACCGCATTGACGGATTTGCGCTCTTTATATTGCGGGATGATGCGGGAAAGATCTCCACTCAGATGCAGCCCTGGCTGGGTTCGTCCGAAGATTCTGGCCTGGAAGGTTGGGGGCCGGATGAAAAATCCACTCATGATTCTTTTCGCATGAAGCCTGCGGGTGGAAAGGGAGGCAATTGCGAGTATGAAAAGGTGAATTGTGTTGAAACTTTCATTATACCCGGTGGATATGTGGTTGTTATCGAATACGGACTCAATGGCGATATCAAGAGTCATAGGGTGTTGCCTGTCCTGTACCAACAGAAGTGAGGACTTGCAGGTCGGGCAAAGCACAGTGTGCCCGACGGCGCCTTGGATCGTTGCGAGATATGTTATCTTGTTCGCCGTGGATCTTTGTCCAACCTACCGGGCGTCTGGGGGCAGGGGGATGCCGTGCTGCGTCAGCCAGTCCCGATCCAGCTCCCATTTCACCCGCTTGATTTCCGGATTTTCGAGAACAATGCGCTTGGCGCGTTTCTGGGTCGTCGCCAGTTGCGCCTGCAGTTCCTGAAACAGGGGTGAGGCAGGATCGGAGTTGCCCAAGCCGGGGAAGATCTTGTCCAGCACCTGGGCCACAGGCACGGCGCTGGAACGGGGAGTGCTCATCACGGCCACGCCATTGTCAACGCGCATCACCCGGAAGGCGTAGGGGAAGTTGCCTACATGCTCGTCCGCTTCCAGCCGATCATTCAAGTCGGACACGATGGGCGGTTCATACAGAGCCAGAAAGATCAGCCCAAGCACAATCGCACCCAGTATCGCCGCGTAGATCCTGGTGCCTTTGTCGAGTTTAGGCATCAGTCGCGGAAGTTCTTGAATTGCAGGGGCAGGCCGTAATCCTTTTCTTTCAGCAGGGCGATCACCTTTTGCAGGTCGTCACGCTTTTTGCCGGTCACGCGCACCTGGTCACCCTGGATCTGGGCCTGGACCTTCAGCTTGGCAGCCTTGATTTCCTTGACGATCTTCTTGGCCGCATCCGATTCGATGCCTTGCTGAATCAGTATTTGCTGCCGGGCGGCATTGAGGCTGGTTTGGGGGTCTTTCACGTCCAGAGATTTCACGTCCACGCCGCGTTTAGCCAGCTTTTCCCGCAGGATATCGAGCATCTGCTGTAGCTGGAATTCCTGCTCGGCCTTGAGATTCACCTCGCTGTCGTTGTGTTCGAAACCGGCATCGACGCCTTTGAAGTCGAAGCGGGTTTCGATCACACGATTGGCTTGGTCTACGGCGTTGCGCACTTCCTGCAGATCCACTTCGGATACGATGTCGAATGAGGGCATGTTTTTGCTCCAGATGGTGATTTTTCCTGAAGGCTAACATGCCCGAAGCGAGGGAAAAAGTGTGTTATGACCTGAATCAGCCCTCGACCAGAGCGCGCAGCTTTTTGCGTGCCCGGAACAGCCGGGTGCCGGCGCCTGCCACGGATATCCCCAGTTCGGCGGCGATTTCTTTCTGCGAGTAGCCATGAATCACCTGCAGCAGCAGCGGTTCGCGGTAGTCCTCCGGCAACTCGGCAATGGCGTTGCGTAGCACGAAGGCCTCGGTGGAGGTGTCGTAGCTCCGATGCTTGTCCGCCAGTGCTTCCGTGGGGATGGCGCTGAACTCGGGCTGGAAGCGTTCGAAGCGACGCGCATTCTCGCGGCGCAGGATGGTTATCAGCCAGCCCTTGGCCGCTTCGGGCTTCTGCAGCCTGTCCATGGATTTCCATGCTCGCAGCATCGTTTCCTGTACCAGATCCTCGGCTACCGTCTTGTTATGCACCAGCCAGTAGGCGTAATGGAAGAGATCGGTCATGTGCTTGCCGATTAGGTTCTGGAAGCGGACCTCCCGGGCAGCCGGCGTTTCTGTTGTGGAAATGGTGTTGGCAAATGTGGCTGTCAGGTTGCTCATGTGATCACTCCGGTGATTTGTATTTCTCGTTTGTGAATATACAAGGCATAACCCGTGCCAGTTTTGTAACTTATTGAATAACCTAAGATAATTGGTTTTGTTGTGGGGTGTCTTGTAATGAACTGGCGTAACATCCTGTACAACGATCCGGGAATGTGTAACGAAACGTTATATTTTTTCACCAAGACTGAGGCCGTATTTCTTGATCTTGCGATCCAAAGCCGGGCGGGAGATACCCAGTATCCGGCAGCTGTTGCCCTTGTGGCCGCCGGTGTGCCACAACACCTTCTGAATGTGTCTGGCTTCCACTTCTTCAAGTGTCAGCAGGACGTCATCCTGTTTCGTTGGCGGATGGGCCGACGGGCTGTCCTGGGGAGCATGGAAGCGGATCAGATCGTCCGTGATGGTGCCTTCGCGGGCCTGCACCAATGCCTGGGTGAGTACGTTTTCCAGCTCGCGCACATTGCCCGGCCAGTCGTGCTGCCGCAATAGCTCCAGTGCTTCGGGGTCGACAGGAGGGGCGGGGCGCTCCATTTTTCCCGCTGCCCGGGCCAGAAGGGCATCCACCAGCAGGGGAATGTCGTCGCGACGCTCTCTCAGGGGCGGCAGGTGGATATGCACCACGTCGAGCCGGTAGGCCAGGTCTTCACGGAACTGGCCCTCCCGCGCGGTTTCGAACAGATCGCGATGAGTGGCAGCGATGATGCGAGCGTTGACCGGTACGGCCGTGTTGCTGCCTACAGGTTCGACGACCTGCTCCTGCAGAGCGCGCAGCAGTTTGGCCTGCAGTTGCGGTGCCAGCTCGCCGATCTCATCGAGAAACAGGGTGCCATTTTGCGCCTGCTGAAAACGGCCGGGCTTGCTGCTGGTGGCGCCGGTGAAGGCGCCCTTTTCATGGCCGAACAGCTCGCTTTCGATCAGTTCCCTGGGGATCGCTGCCATGTTGATG
>DTXR01000596.1 GCA_012962365.1 Chromatiaceae bacterium
AGTACCGATCTCCAACCATACAGTTTTTACTCTGGTGAAACCTTGAGTAGTTGCATGATCCCGGAGTATCTGTAGTACACCTTCGCATAGAGACATTTCATGCATGAGCGCTTTTCTTCATCGGTTCCATTTTTGCCAAGCTATTGTTCTGTGATATGCAAATCATAAGCCACACAGGGATCGATGGCTTCGATCAGCAATACGGCCTGTTCTTTTATGGTGCTTATCTCTCCCTGCAATTCAAGGAGGGCTTTTGAAACCACCCCTTCGGGATGGAAGTTCCATTCTGTTGGGGCCAGTATTTGATAGTTTTCGATCATGTTATTTTGCAACAACACCCGGTGAACCAATTGCCCCCTGGCGGCTACTGCCTGCCCAATGCCGGGATTTTCCGGATGATCATCTCCGGGGACATGACTGCATGTCCCGACAGGCCATGAATGCAAGTCATCCAGTAACCATGCTATCTCCGTCAGTCTGGCCACCAGCCTTACCAGCAAACCGTTACCGAAGTCCGCCCTTAATTTTTCCAGCAATGGGCTTTCAATGCGACGACAGGCATTTGTTTCGCGAACGCCCCCCTCCCAGGTTGGTGCCTCTACGAAATGCGGATCATCGAACGCTGTCTGCAGTAACGTATTGTCCAGGGGCGGCAAAAGGTCAACAGAACAACGACCCACATCCTGCCATTCCTGATACAGAACGTAGGCAATCAAATCAGCCGCTACAGTTTGCGTGGATTCCGCCCATTTTTTCAGTGCATCGATATTTTCAATCGCTAACCAGGATTTACTTTCGCTACCGAACACGCAGGTATTCACCAAATCACCCAAATCCTGCACGATGAGCAGCGCAGATCCCTCATCGACCCGACTGTTTTGGATGCCCGGTGCAACAAACAATTGTTGCTCGGCATCCAAAATCGCCTGATATTTCTTGTGCAAGGCAATAACCGCTGCAAGCCGGGTTCTCTCTGCTGGAGTTTTGGTATGAGCAGGCCAATCAAGAAACAAACGCCACAGGTGTTCACGCAGGGCTTCCATCATGACAAGCAATTCACGCTGGCATTCAACACGGGGGTTCCATGGGATGCCAAGTGCTGCCTCACAAGCCCGCACGCCCGCGCAAGCCTGGGCGGTACCACAGATACTGAATAGCATGGGCAACAGTTGCATCGCTTCATCCACTGTCTTCCCTGCCAAAACCCTGGAAGCGTGTACTGGACGAGAGGAGGCTATATGCACCTTTCGAGGTACAGCTGACGACAGTTCGATGTCAATGGAAAATCGCCCTGTCAGCGCTGTCATGAGTCTTTATTGAAATTACCTGTCAACAATGCCCGTCTAGTCAGGGGAAGCTGCATGCGTTTTTCCAGCGTTGCCGATTCTGATGACGTCTTTTCCTCGTCTTCTTCAGTCTCTCCATACCAACGGCGTTCGATTTCCTTTGTATTCATATCAAGTGCTTCCCTGTTATTTTTGTCCATCAAGCCCGCCATGATGGTCTCGGCAGCGATTATGGCTGCTTTCTGATCTTCGAATGCAAACATGGGAGAAAAAATAGAACACATCTGGTAAAAACCAATCTCCTCTTCATAGCCAATTATGAATTCATAGGGACCGGAAGGAAACAGATGCGTTACTTTCTTGCCGACGGACAGGTCATCCCATTGATTGCCTTCTTGCGGCAGCAACATCAAATTCATGAACCAGGGAGTAATCAGCACACCCAAGCAGGATTCTTTCCAGGGACGAAAGCCAATCGCTTGTACATGCAAGGCCTTGTTTATAACCGGCACACCAGACATGCGGCCTTTTTCTATCCGCGAAAACAAAGCCTCCAGTCCGGCAGCCATGCATTCAGCATATATCATGAGGGCGTGTCGATCACTAGAAAATCGTTTTTCGCTCCATCACACTGCGGGCAAGTCCAGTGTTCGGGCAATTGAGAAAATGCCGTGCCTGGTGGAATATGCCAATAATCATCGCCTTCATCAGGATCATACACATACCAGCAGATTTTGCATTCAAGACGGGTCTGATCCGTAATCTTGCTGGCCTCACCACCATAGGAGCCGTTAAAAAAGACATCTTCTCTCATAGGTAGGTATCCAGTATTTCCAGCAACCGTTTATGACTGTCTTCAATATCTTCCTGGGCGGCACAGGCCACTACTGGCACTTGTGAAATCTCCAGTGTATTGAGAATATTCTTGTCCTGGGAATTGAAGTACTGCACCCACCAGACAAGTTTTGTAGCCGTACTGGTAATCCGGCAATTGCCATATCCACGTGACAGAATGGTCACAGTACCCGTGCCCAGTTGATCTGACAGAAAATGCAAATCCGCTTCTGTTTGAGGTAAAAGGGTAAGATTGATGACGTGGGCTTCATCGTTTTTCCGAAAGGCGGCTATCTTGTCGTTGATTTCAGCAATCAGCGGGGGTGCGTTGAGTACCCCTTCGGAAATTGCTTCATCAGCAACATCGATTCTGGCTTTCGCGTCCGTAAAGGCATTGTGTTTGATAAGATTCGGTATGTCACCAACCTCGACCTGGTCCCTGAGCAACTTTCCCGCATCCAGATACTTTATACGCCAAATGCCTGCGAGTACCGATTCCTGTATTCTCACTTCCACATCAGCGTCCACAACAATACTGACTTCACCTTCCCCCAGTACTTGATCAATCAACTCCAGATTGTCCGTATCGAGTGAGTCCAGTGGCAGTTGCAAGTTGGGCATGCCAACACGATATTCCTGCATATCCCTTATCAACGATGACAATAAAGTTTTTGCTTCTTTCAGGTCTTCGACTTCTTCCGGTTCCGGTAGAATCGGTGTCACATAGGTTTCCATTCCTGATGGCATTTGCAGAATATCCAGTTCGACCCCGTCATCTTCAACTGGCTGGCTGCCTGGGCCTGTAATGGGCACGGAAATATCGATTTCAGACATGCTTTACTCCTTGATTTAGTGACAGGCGGAACCTGAGGCGGTTTCCACCGCAATGCCAATCCCGGGCGCCCTTGCTGGTTCAGAATCCAGTATGCGCTCTATCATGCGTAGATAGTCTTCCCAGTTTTGCACTTTGCTTATAGTGCCGAGATACTGGCCATTGCGCAGGAACACCAAAGCAGGCCAGGTATCGAAACCATATTGCTTCTGCAAAGTGCGTTCAAATGCTGCGCTGACCAGTGCCGCCTGAAAGCGTCCCTGGAAGGCCTTCACCAACTCGGGAAGTATCATGGCTACATCATTGCTTTCCGGATACTGCTTCGGATTCTCGGCAAAGAACAACACCACCTCTGCATTGTTTTGCAGAAACTCGCTCAAATTGTCCTTGTCCAGCACAGGGTATCGGTGTTTTTCCAACATGGCTGTAATCAATGGTGAAGGCATATCATGTTCCTGTAGTAGGCTCATCCGGGGATGGCCGTAAAAAATCCGGCAATTGGGGTTCCCTGTCGGCCAAATCGGCAAACAAGTGATCAAAATCATGTTCAGCGCCTTGCATGGCTTGCTGTAACGCGTCCAGTGCCATACAGATTTCTTTGGCGTTTTCAGGCGCCAGGACTTCTCTTGCGGTATCGACAAAGGTGAGTAGCCAGGTGCCCGGGGGTTGATTACCTACCAGCATGGTGTCTATTTGCCGTAATTCACCATTGACAGCACACAAGGCGCTACCTTCATAGCTCTCCACAACCTGCATGGGCAATCCGATACACATTAAATTCTTACCCTGTTACCTTGCGATATTTTTCGAGATGCTTGTCAATGGGAACGGCAATACCACCAATGGAGGTCGCTCGATAGGCAATGGAAAAGGCTTGGGACAACAATACACGTTCATCACCCAGCCGACATGCCTCTCCGTTTGTGGGGCGTTGCTCCTCGTAGCTTTGCATATCAGCAATACTGCCAGCGGTTGCGATGTCCGCCTGCAAGGGTTTTTCCCGTTTCCTGCCTTTAACTCCATGGTTCAACATATACTCCAGAGCTAAATCGATCGCCGGCTGTATCTGCGCCTTGACCAGCGGTCGCAGGCTACCACCAAAATCCTCGATCTCCACCGGTTGCACGCCGATCAACAGCAATTTTTCCGGATAGTCTCCCAGCATTTCCGCCATGGCCAGTACTTCCTGAAAGCCGGTCTGGTGTAAACTGACCTTCTTGCAGCCCAAATATTTCGGCACCTGATCCCCTTCGATCCGTTTCAGGCTACCTCCAGGCAATCCATAATCGACCGCATCGAACACCACCAGAATGTCAGCTTCACGAATATTCTGCACCAGGTAGATACCCTGGGTGCCTCCATCCAACAATTCCACGTTGGGCGGAAATTCATAGTGGCGATGCATGTGCTCGATGGCGCGCACCCCAAAACCTTCGTCGGCCCACAACAGGTTACCAATGCCCAGCAACAGCACCCTGGGGCCATGCTGCTGTTCGCTGTGCTCGCGATTTACATCATTCATCAGCGTTTGCTCACTCATTGAAGGCTTCTCTCAATCAGGCCGATCGTCCTTGAACATGCGCCAGCCACTGATCATCGTACTGATGAGGCTCTGCCGCGACATAATATCTTCCCGTATGGCCACATAGACATGCATCATCACGAATACCACGATGATCCACATGCCCCAGTGATGCCAAATACGTACATCCTGACTTTGGCCCACCAAGGGGATCAACCAGCCGAACAGGCTGTCCTGCCAACTGCCAATACCGGTTTGCTCCGCATAAAGGGCAAAGCCGGTCAACAGCATGGCGAAACCACCTATGGTGATGATTACGACAATAAACATGTGCGCCAGGGGATTATGGCCGATGTATTTTTTGGGCTCTTTTTCTAGAAAGGCGTACCAGCGCAGCTCATGCACCAGTTCCTTCCAGAACCCGCAGCGGAAACAGGGCAGCTTGAACAATTCTCGGGCATGCTCATTACCCACGAATGCCCAATAGATTCTCCCCAAAAAACCAACGGTAAAGATATAGGCCGCTGCAAAATGGACAAAGCGTATATATCCCATGACATAATGGTCACTGGCCTCCCCGGACATGGTAGGCAAGGGATTGGCGATCAGATAGCCTGTTATCGCCAGTATTGTTATGGACAAGGCATTGACCCAATGCCATAACCTGACCGGCGCTTCGTAAACATAGACTGCGGTTTGCTTCATTTCAGTCTGCATGATGCTCCTCCTCTGTGATTCCTCCCCCTACAGGGAATATCGCTCAATTCTTCCCAGTGCGCATAAACCAGGCGATCACCAATCCACCCAACAGGGCAAGCAGCAGGTACCCATGCTCAAGCATGAAATGAAGCACATCGTTGGTAGTGTGTTCCCCCATGTGCGCCATGGCAATATTGCTGCTTGCCGCCATCACCGACAACAAAAATATTTTCTTCATCGTTTCTTTCATCTCTAACAATCTCCAAATTCTGCTTATCGAATTTTTACCTTGGTCAGTTCCTGCCCATCTTCACTCATTACATGAGTCGAACAGGCAAGACAGGGATCGAAGCTATGCAATGTCCGGAGGATTTCCACCGGCTCTTCTTTGCGCTCGACTTTGGTGTTCATCAAGGAGGCTTCAAAGGCGCCGATATTGCCTTTGTTATCCCGTGGTGACCCATTCCAGGTCGTTGGCACCACGCATTGATAGTTTTCGATACGGGTGTCCTTGATCCGGATCCAGTGACCCAGCGCTCCCCGTGGCGCTTCGGAGAAACCGACGCCTTTGGCCTCGGCAGGCCAGGTCGATGGATCCCAGTTTTCTACATTGGCCGTAGATGAATCGCCGGCCTTGATATTGGCCAGCAGTTTGTCCATGAAATAGCGCATCTTGTCCGCCGCCCAATCGGCTTCCAAAGCGCGTGCCGCTGTGCGACCCAGGGTGGAAAACAGCGCTTCCAGAGGCACATCCAGCTCTTTCAGGGTGAAATTGATTTGTTCTGTGATTTCCTCATGCCCCCGGGCATAGCCGACGATATAGCGGGCCAATGGACCGACCTCCATGGCATGACCTTTCCAGCGTGGCGCCTTGATCCAGGAGTATTTGGCTTGTTCATCAATCTCTTCGATATCAGTACGCGTGCCCTTGGCATTTGGTCCCAACTCGTAGTTGGGATCAGTAATACCGTCCCAGGGATGCAGACCTTTGGCTTCGTCAGGATATTTGTACCAGGAGTGCGGCACGAATTCCTGGATTTCTTCAGAATCACGCAGGTTGACCGGATGAACTTCCTTCAGATTGCCGTTGATAATGGCGCCATG
>DTXR01000597.1 GCA_012962365.1 Chromatiaceae bacterium
CGCTATTCAAGGGGTTTGTGCACCAGAAAGCGTATTGAAATCGTTCTATTCAGTGGCTGGGCTCGGTCAGGCCAGATCCGAATCGCCTTCTTCGAGCAGGCTCCTGCTCACCTTCTCCCGCAATTCCGCAAAGAATACCGCCACGGTACCCAGGATGCCGCCGAGGAAGATGGCGATCAGTAGAATAACCCGTTTGGGTGTCGACGTGGGCTTGGTGGAAAGCAGCGGCTCGACCACGGCGCGGGTTTCCACGAAGTTGTCCAGTTTGCCCTGCAGTTCACCGATGGTTTGCTGCTGCGTGGCAATGCTGCGTTTTTGGTCATTGGCCAGTTTTGCGATATTGGCTTCACTTTCCGCGATGATGGCTTTGAGTTTTGCCTGTTCCAGCAAGTTGCTGCCAGTGAGTTCCTTGAGGCCGGCTTCGGCTTGCGTGATGTGTTCTTTCTGCAGCTCTTGGGCGCGCCTGTTGTCTTCCAGGGATTTCTGGATGGCGGCCTTGTCATTTTCCAGGGTGATGTGCAGGCGCTCTTTCAGTTGCGCCAGCCATTTTCTGTTCTGCTGAATTTCACTGTCGATCATGAGCTGTGCCATGGCCTGGGTTTCGGTTTTGACATCCCGGGCAGCGTCCTTTTGCAAGTTCATGGAGTCCTTGATTTGTGCTTCAATTTCCTGGATCTGCCCTTTGATCAACTGCTGGTTGGTGTCAATTTTTTTGAGCTTTTCATTCAGGATACTTGCCTGGTCTTTGAGGGAGGCAAGCTTGTTTTTCTCATTTTGGATCTTGTTTTCCGCGGTCTTGGTTTGCACACCAAAAATATCGGGATTGCTCAGTGCGTTGAGGTCGGCCTTGGCTTCTTCCAGGGCCTTTTCCTGTTCCTTGATCAACGCGGCCAGGGTGGCCGGATCCATCAATTCATCCAATAGGATGCGCGCCAACGCCAGTTCGGTCTGCAGGTTTTTCTTCAGCACGTTGATGATGCGGGCATGATCCCGGGTGAGGGCGGCGATGGTCATGTTGTGCAGTTTTTTGTAGTCGGTTTCTTCATCGGTGGTGGTTTTGCTGGTGAGCACGACTAGCGCACTTTTCTTGGGGATGCTGGTGCTGATTTTGTATTCAATGGGATCTTCCGCGTCTTTGTTCAGCTGGTGAATGACCATGGGGATCAGTGAGTTTTCCAGCTTCGCCTTGACGGTTTCCGGTGCCTCGATGGGGGTTGGATTATCGCCACGGATGGCGGTGCCGATTTCGATAGAGGTACGCAGGTCGTAGGATTTGGGCAGGATTAATGCCGCCAGCAATCCCAGCAGCGTCACGCCG
>DTXR01000598.1 GCA_012962365.1 Chromatiaceae bacterium
CGCTTGCGCAAAAGAAGGTGCCCTGGGGTATGGCGAATATTTGCAACGAAGAAGCCGGGCATTCTGGGCGAAAGATACGCGTTCACGGCTTAAATCAGAGGTTCCTATACATATAACGCCCAAGCTTTTATCTGTTACGCCCAGCATGGCATATAATTGTTTATTGGATCAAGCCGACACAGCCTCTACCAACATGAAAAGCCCCCTGCCACAGAAATGATCAGGGGGCTTTGGATAACCTTGCAACCAACCCGGACGAACCGGGCATCGGATCAGTTGTTCTGGATCACGATGTTGGGGAACTTGGAAGCATAGCTCTTGGCCTGGATAGCCAGTTTCGCAGCTGCCTTGCGGGCGATTTCACGATAGATTTCCGCTGTGCGGCATTCCGGCTCTGCCACGACGGTTGGCTTGCCAGCATCGGTTTCCTCCCGGATGCGTTTTTCCAAGGGGAGTGCGCCGAGGAAGTCCACACCATACTGCTCCGACATGCTGTGACCACCACCTTCGCCGAAGATATGCTCTTCGTGGCCACAGTTGGAGCAGATATGGATGCTCATGTTTTCGACGATACCCAGCACGGGCACTTCCACCTTTTCAAACATCTTGAAGCCTTTGCGCGCATCCAGCAGGGCGATGTCCTGGGGCGTGGTGACGATGATGGCACCGGACACGGGTACCTTCTGCGCCAAGGTCAGCTGGGTGTCGCCGGTGCCGGGAGGCAGGTCGATGATCAGGTAATCAAGGTCAGACCAGTTGGTGTCGTTGAGCAATTGCTCCAATGCCTGGGTAACCATGGGGCCACGCCAGATCATAGGCGTTTCCTCGTCAATGAGGAAACCGATGGACATGGCCTGCAGGTGATAACTGTTCATGGGCTCCAGGGTCTTGCCGTCCTTGGATTCAGGCTGACCCGAGATACCCAACATGCGCGGCTGGGAAGGACCATAGATGTCTGCGTCCAGAATACCTACCTTGGCACCTTCCTGGGACAGGGCCAGAGCCAGGTTCACGGCGGTGGTGGATTTGCCCACGCCGCCCTTGCCGGAAGCTACGGCGATGATGTTCTTGATGTTGTCGATGGGCCTGAGGGATTTCTGCACCGAGTGCGCAGCCACCTTCCACCCCAGATCGACTTCGCAATCACTGACACCGTCCACCTGCTGTACGGCATCACAAATAGCCTGCTTCAGCTCTTCCGCGACGCTCTGAGCGGGGAAACCCAGCACGATCGTCAGTTTGACTTTTCCACCGTCGATCTGGATATCCTTGACAGTCTTGGTGCTGACCAGATCTTTGCCCATATTGGGTTCTATGTAGCTTTTCAGGGCTTCTTCAATCGCTTCTTTGGTCACGTCTGACATGTTCGTACTCCTGCCACAGAGGGCAAAATAGTTTTTTTAACTGGCCGCGATTTTACACCACTGGCACCCTAATACCAACCAAATCACTCGGACATTATCCACCTGTTCTGTGAGATAATAATGAGCTTTACTTCAATTGACAGCCCCGTTCGGCCATACCCATGAGAAAAATACTGGTAACCAGCGCCCTGCCCTACGCCAATGCGCCCCTGCATATCGGCCACATCGTGGAATACACCCAGA
>DTXR01000599.1 GCA_012962365.1 Chromatiaceae bacterium
CGTATGCGCAAAATCGCCTGGGTATTTCTGAAATGGATTTCCGGTCTGAGCATGGATGACATTACCTCCGGATTTCGCGCCTACAACAGGGCGGCCATCGAGCTATTGTCTGGAGAAGACGCGACCCTTCTTGAATATCAGGATATTGGCGTACTCGCCCACCTGAAAAGAAACTCTCTGACAATCAATGAGATACAGGTAGACATGTGTCCCCGAACGTCCGGCCATTCCCGCGTGTACAGCTCCTGGCTGATGGTCGCCTACTACATGGTGCAGGCCAGCATCCTCGGCTTCAGTAAGCGCAGCAACAGATAACATCACATCTTGCTAGAATATCAGGCAGCCACCGAAAAGGTTTCACTTCAGCGATGTCACATACAAATTGGATTTCTGCCACCATTGGTCTGCTGACCGCGGGCCTGATCTTCTATCTGGTGCGGCGAGATCACTTGCATACCCGCTATGCCCTGTGGTGGGTGCCTGTCGCACTGGTGATGGCGGTTCTCGGCGTCTTCCCTCAGATCGTGGACTGGATTGGCCGCATGATGAGCATCAGTTACCCGCCCGTCATCCCGTTACTGCTGGGCCTGGTGGCCATGGTGGTCAAAATTCTGGTCATGGATATCGAGCGCTCAAGAAACGAGGTAAAACTCGCCCGGTTGGTACAGCGAGTGGCCATGCTCGAAAAACGCATCGAAGACAAACTGTCTGCCAAAGATTTTCCCGGCGCCAAATAGCGGCGCAGAGTCAGTATCACCATGCTGATAGTCGCTTACCTGCTTCCCTGGATAACCGGCAGCTTATGGCTGCTGTGGCTGGAATCCTTCTCCGCTCGTGAGTCCGGGTTCAACCTGCCCAGAATCCTTGGCTACGGCTATTTTCTGGGGAATTTCATCTGCGCTACCGCGTTATATCTAGGCTACCTTGCCTTCGGACAGCTCTCCTTTTTCATCGTTTCCGCTGTTCTGTGCTTTCTTTCCTGCACGGGCTTTCTGCTGATCTGGCAAAGACAGGGATATGGGAAGCTGGGGCTTCGGTTCCATTGGCCTGATGTCGGGGGCTCAAGCAAAAAGCTTGCCATTCTGTTGATCACGCTGGTAGCAGTGCATCTGTTCTTTGCAGTCTACGATGCCATCCATCGCCCCCTGCTGCCCTGGGATGCCTGGACGACCTGGACATACCGGGCAAAGGTCTGGTTTCTAAATCAGGATTTGTCTCCCTTCATCGGTTCAGCAAGCTGGTTGAAAACGGCAGACCCTGGCATTTACACCCTGCATGCCCACACCTACCCGTTGACCCTCTCTCTGATCCAGCTATGGCCCTCACTGACACTGACCCACTGGAACGATGCCGTCGCCACTTTTCCAGGTATGATCGCCGGCATTGCGCTTGTCCTGGCGCTGTATGGGCAGGCAAGATCCCTAAAATGGCCCAACCTGCTGGCGTTGGCGGGGGTGTATCTCCTGATCTCCATTCCCTTGCTCGATGCCCATCTGTCCCTGCCCGGTTATGCAGACCTGTGGCTCGGCGGTTTTGCAGGACTGGGGTTTGTCGCATTGCTGCAATGGTCGCAGTCCAGAGACCGCGTGCAACTGCTGACCGGGTTGCTGTTTCTTTTACTGGGTATTTTCATCAAGCGGGAAGGCAGCCTGTGGTTCCTGATGGGCCTGCTGTTCATTCTCATGCAAAGCGTCTCCTGGAAGTACCTGGCTGTGCTGGCAGTGACCGCAATACTGGCCGTTTTCAGCGGCTACAGCCTGCTCGAACTGCCCGGATTGGGGCCTTTAGGGTATGCCGATGGTGCTTTTTATCTGCCGGGCAGCGGCGCCATCACCATACAACCGCAGGGTGCTTCCCTGGCGATCATTACCAACCTGTTTGTCAACGACAGCTGGCACCTTCTGTTTTTCTGCCTGTCCGCCATGTTGCTGCTTCTATTCAATACCGACAAAAAGACAAGACGGCCTCTGGTTTCCTTCCTGATGCTGTTGTCTATGGTCATTGCCGCCGTGTTTTTCCTGTCGGCCAAGGGTGCATGGCTTAAGGACAGCACAGCCTTTGGCCGTCTGCTGCTACACGTCCTGCCCGCACTGATTTTCATGATGCTGATCTACTGGCGGGCCGTATTTCATCCTACCCGAGCATCAGGGGCTGAGTCGACCATGAAGGGGGTACTGCATTTACCCCTGTTCAGCGCCCTGCTGCTGGCAACAGTGATCATGATGGGTGCGGCATCTTCCTGCATCTATCTGCAGGCGCCACAACTGCCCCTAACCGAGCAATCCACACCGATTCCCGTAGAAGCCTTTGGCTTTGTCAAAGGTGCAGGCAAACGCGAGCAAGGCGTCCTGATTGTCAGCCGCTACAGCAGCGGTCAGGCCATCATCAGCAACCGTCAGGGCTTGAAAAACGCCGGCAAATTTCGCTACCTGCGATTCCGGCTCACACCCGACAAACTGATCGATGAGTTGCCCCTGTTCTTCTGGCGTTCCGCAGAAACAGGGAGACTGTACAACCTGGCGCTGGAAGAAAACACGCTGGACCACATCGACCTGGGGCAGCAGCAGGGCTGGAAGGGAGACATCGCCGAATACGGCTTCATCTTCAATGAGCGTAACGATCGGCAATGGCGCCTTCGGGGAGTCGAATTCAGCCCGGACACGCATCGACAGACACTCCTGCATATGATCTCGGACTGGCTGGAGTTCGAAGTCTGGTCGCAGCATTCCGTCAATTTCATTTACGGCGGGGCAGACTCCAGAGCACTTTCACTGGTCACACTCACCGGCATCTGGGTTCTTCTGGCACTGCTCATCTACAGCCTCATCATGCGGGGAACAAAGCAACCGATCAGCGCCAGAGCAATCGCGACGATGTTGCTGTCCGGCTGGATACTGCTGGATGCCCGCTGGCTGTTCAACCTGTATCAGCAGGCGCAAGTGACTCACAACAGCTATGCCGGGAAACCTTTGGCCGAGCAGTATCAGGCCGGGCTGGACGCAGAACAATACCGGTTCTTCGAACACCTGAAGAACGAGGTGCTGCCACAAACACCGCAATTCATCTACATCCTGGATCGAAAAACAGATTATTTCCGCGCAAAGGCTCCCTGGTTTCTGGCCCCTCACAATATTTTCAATCTCGATACCTATCCACGGGCAGAATACCTGAAAAAAGGCGGCTATGTATTGATCCTGCATCCGGTTCCCGGCTTGAAATACGCCCCGGACACGAAAGCGCTGCGCTGGAGCAGAAATGGCATCCTGCCTGTTTCTCCCGTTCATCTTGATCCGCTGGGCACCCTGTACCGGATCCGGCAGACTGACAACTGATCTTCCGCCTGTGGTACATTACATGCTCCTCGACCAACCTGTTTTTCATACCATATCAGCATGATCCCGGTCATTCTTTCCGGCGGTTCGGGCACCCGATTGTGGCCCGTCTCCCGCAAAACCCATCCCAAGCAGTTCTGGCCTTTGTTGTCGGATGACAGCATGCTGCAGGAAACCTGCAATCGGCTGAAATCCTTTGATGGCATGGAAGCCCCCATCGTCGTATGCAACGAAGAACACCGTTTCTTTGTCGCGCACCAACTGCATACCAGCACCCTGGGCAGTCCGGCGATCATCCTGGAACCCGTGGGCCGCAACACCGCCCCTGCTGCCGCTGCTGCCGCATTGCATGCCCTGGACAACGAAACTGATGAAGACCCCGTACTGCTGGTGCTACCGGCGGATCATGTGATCGAGGACATCGAGGCTTTCCATGCCGCCCTGGAGAAGGCCGAACAGCTCGCCAGGGCAGGCCACCTGGTGACCTTCGGCATCGTACCCACCGCACCGGAAACCGGCTATGGCTATATCCAAAGCGGTGCATACCTGGAAAACCAGGCAGATGCCATGCGCATCAGCCGCTTCGTGGAGAAGCCGGACAGGGATACCGCCGGGCAGTATCTGGCATCCGGCGATTATTTCTGGAACAGCGGCATGTTCATGTTTCAAGCGTCCAGCTATCTGGATGCGCTGGAGCAGTTTGCCCCCGCGATTCTGCAAGCTACCAGCCAAGCCTGCGAAAAAGCGGCTACGGACGCGGACTTCATCCGCCTGGAAAAGGAAGCCTTCAGCAACTGCCCCTCAGATTCCATTGATTATGCGGTCATGGAGCACACCGGCAACGGCGTGGTCATCCCTCTGGACGCGGGGTGGAACGACGTGGGCTCCTGGTCCGCCCTGTGGGAGATCGGCGACAAGGACGAGAATGGCAATGTGATCGTGGGCGATGTGCTGGCTCAGAACTCACACAGCTGTTATCTGCGCTCAGACAGCCGCCTGCTCGCCACGGTGGGCATCAATGACATCATGGTTATCGACACACACGATGTGGTGCTGGTCGCGCACAGGGATCAGGTACAGGAAGTAAAAGGCCTGGTAAACCAGCTCAGCGAAGCGCAGCGCGAGGAGATCAACATACATGCCCTGGTGCATCGGCCCTGGGGATGCTACCAGGGCGTGGACAGGGCGGAGCGTTACCAGGTGAAGCGCATCACGGTGGAACCCGGCGCGCAACTGTCGCTGCAGATGCACCACCATCGGGCCGAGCACTGGATCGTGGTCAGGGGAACCGCCAAGGTCACTCGGGGCGAAGACACGTTCATCCTGTCGGAAAATCAGTCCACCTACATCCCCATCGGGGAGCAGCACCGCCTTGAAAACCCGGGGAAGATCCCCCTGGAGATCATCGAAGTACAATCCGGCAGCTATCTGGGCGAAGACGATATCGAACGGCTGGAAGATGTCTATGGCAGATAGCCAAGGCTTTTTTAGCCGGTAAAATCGCCCTTTTCCTCCCCTCCAAAAATCGAGATCAGCGCGGGCAGGAAGCGCGCAAACTCCCCGGTCATGAGCGCAAAATCCGCGTCGAAGCGCTCGGCGGCGGTTTCTGCGCCGGACTCGCCCGCTTCATCCAGCACCGCATCCTGAAAGCGCAGCCGTTTGAGCTGAAACTTTTCATCCAGAACGAAACTGACGCGCTCTTCCCAGGTCAGCGCCAGCTTCATCACCCGTTTGCCCGCATCCAGATGCACACGAATTTCATCCGAGAAGAGGTCTTCCCTCCGCACCCTCACGATGGCGCCATCCTCCACCAGATCACGCAATTCGCATTCATCCTCGATCTGGATCTCGGACGGCGCACCGCCCAGCTTCAGCCACTGGGTCATGATGTCGACAGGTGCTTCCTCAACCTGCAGCGGCACCACGGGAAATGTCCCCAGACACGCTCGCAGCAGATCGATGAATTCTTCCGCACGACGGGCAGTCGCCGTATCCACCACCAGCCAGCCATTCTGGGTATCGATATAGCCATATTGCCGGCTGCTCTTGCTGAACGCCTGGGGAATCATTTCCAGTAACACGTTCCTCTAACACACTAACCCTCTCCTCTAACTTTGCTAACCGTTCCTCTATTCTCGTAATCCTATCTTCCAATCTATCTATCTCTCTC
>DTXR01000600.1 GCA_012962365.1 Chromatiaceae bacterium
AATTAAAAATGGAGCGGGTAGCGGGAGTCGAACCCGCCTCACCAGCTTGGGAAGCTGGGGTAATACCGATATACGATACCCGCAATTCAAACACCCATGAATTATACGCCCAACTCAATGAGCTGGCCCACCGGAATACATGGACGCCACTTCTTCGGCATATTTTTCCAACACCTTGGGGCGCTTGACCTTGAGCGTTGGTGTTATCAGACCTTCTTCGATGGTCCAGGGTTCCAGCATGAGTCTCACCTGGCGGATCTTGGCATAGCCGGGAAAATCAGACAACGATGCCTTGATGCGCTTCAGGATATGGGTATGAAGCTTCTTGTGCGACAGGCTGGCGGGATCATCGGTGTCCAGTCCATGCTCCTTCGCCAGTGCAGGCCAGCTTTCTTCATTGAGCACCACCAAGGCCGTGAGATAGGGGCGACCTTCACCCACCACCATGACCTGGTCGATGAAAGGATCCAGCGAAATGGCCATTTCCATGTCCGCCGGGGGAATCTTTTCGCCATTGGACAGCACCAGGATATCCTTCAGCCGCCCGGTGATGAACAAATGCCCGTCCTCGATCTTGGCCTGGTCACCGGTATGCAACCAGCCATCCGGATCTATCATTTCCGTGGTAGCCTTGTGATTGTTCCAGTACCCCAGCATGACACCCGGGCCACGCACCAACAGCTCATCGTGATCACCGATCTTCACCCGAGTACCCCGAATGGTCACGCCAACACTGGATGGAATATTGTCCTCCAGGGGGTTGACGCTGATTACCGGGCTGGTTTCCGTCAAGCCATAGCCCTGCACGATAGGAACACCGAGCCCGATGAATACCTTGGCGATATCGGGAGACAGAGGGGCGCCGCCACTCACTGCGGCCCGCAGGCGCCCACCAAGCTTTTCGACCACGTTGCGGGCAACCAGCTTGTTGAGCAGCGGCCACAGCATGAGTTTGGGTGACCAGCCGGTTCGCCCCTGCTGGTACTGAAAACGACGCCAGCCGACATCCACCGCAGCATGAAACAGTTTCCTGGCGATGGCGGGTTTCTTTTTCAGCTGATCTTTTATCTTGCCATACACCCGCTCAAAGATTCGGGGTACGGCGATGAGTACGGTGGGGCGAATATGTACGAGATCATCTCCCAGCTGCGCGACGGAACGCGCATAGGCCACGCTGGCCCCCGCCATGATGGGCAGGTAATACCCCGCCGTGCGCTCCAGTGTATGTGACAGAGGCAGGAAGGAAAGAAACACGTCCTCCTCGTAACAGTCCAGGAGGGTTACACCACCATGGGCAACGGAAAGCATGTTGTGATGGCTGAGCATCACCCCTTTCGACCTCCCCGTGGTGCCGGACGTGTAAACGATGGAGGCAAGTGCGTGAGGATCGGCCTTTTTCCTTACCTTCAATTCGCCTCCCTCATCAGGAAGCCAGTCTGCCGCCAGCCGGATGCGCTCGTCATTGCGGCTGAATTTGCTGGCCTCCTTGCTACTGTCAAGCAGAATCACACGCTGCAGCTTGCCTTCTCCCTCCTCGGGGAGGGAAGGCACCAGCCGCTTCCAGCGGCCGGCATCCTGTACCAGCAGTGCCTTTACACCGGACTCTTCCAGGATGTATGTAATGTTATCCGGTCGGTCATCTGTATACAGGGGCACGGTCACCAGCCCCAGGCTCAGCGCTGCCTGATCCCACATCACCCACTCGGGACAGTTGCGCAGGAGAATCGCAACCCGATCGCCAGGACGCAAATCCTCTTTGGACAGCGCCTGTTGCCAGCGGGCAATCTGCCAGGCCATGTCCGTCCAGGTATAGCTGAGCCATTCCCGGCTGGTTTTGTCATAATAGCGGTATGCCAGACCTTCCGGCGAGCGGTGCAGTCGGCGTGCAAAAACGCCATCAAGCGTTCCCGCTTCTTCGGTCGATATGAGATTCTCATGGAATGTTTGCATGCAGCCGCTTCCCCCAAAGCAATATGAACTGCCGATTTTAGTGTAAAATCGACTCAGTTATAACCCAGATATCACTCCCCCATGAACGTATTGGTAAACGGCGAGAAAACCCGCGTCGAAGATAACCTAACCCTGGCTTCCCTGATAGACGGCATGTCCCTGGAAGGAACGAGGTACGCGGTCGAGGTCAACGAAGAGCTGGTTCCCCGCAGCCGGCACGCCGATTTTACATTGCACGAAGGCGATGCCGTGGAAATCGTACAGGCCATCGGCGGCGGCTGAATCCCGCTGCAATTTTCGCGGTAGAATCCCCCACATCCACAATTCACGAGTAGTCAATCAATGTCAGAAAAAGATACTTTCAGCGTCGCCGGGCGCGCATTTTCATCCCGCCTGCTGGTGGGTACGGGAAAATACAGGGACATGGAAGAAACCCGCGCCGCCATCGATGCTTCCGGTGCGGAAATCGTCACCATCGCCGTGCGCCGAACTAACATCGGTCAGAACAGTGATGAGCCCAATATCCTGGACGTATTGCCGCCGGATCGTTTCACCATTCTGCCAAACACTGCGGGCTGTTACGATCAGAAAACGGCTGTGCGCACCTGTCGCCTGGCGAGGGAACTGCTGGACGGCCACAACCTGGTCAAGCTGGAAGTGCTGGGTGACGAAAAAACCCTGTTTCCGGATGTCATGGCTACCCTGAAAGCTGCGGAGGAGTTGATCAAGGACGGCTTCGACATCATGGTCTATACCAACGACGATCCCATCATCGCCCGGGAACTCGAAGACATGGGCTGCGCCGCCGTCATGCCCCTGGCCGCGCCCATCGGTTCCGGTCTCGGTGTGCGCAACCCCCTGAACATCCGTACCATCGTGGAAAATGCAAAAGTCCCCATCCTAGTGGATGCAGGCGTGGGCACAGCCTCCGATGCGGCAGTAGCAATGGAACTGGGCTGTGATGGCGTGCTCATGAACACGGCCATTGCCGCCGCACAGAAGCCGGTACTCATGGCTTCGGCCATGAAAAAAGCTATCCAGGCCGGGCGGGAAGCCTACCTGGCCGGACGCATGCCCGCCAAGCGCTTCGCCTCCGCCTCCTCTCCCCTGGATGGCCTGTTTTTCTAGGTGGAAAACACCAATCTCAAGCATCGCCCCATTCGCAGTTTCGTGTTGCGAACCGGACGCATGACCCCTGGCCAGGAAAAGGCATTCGGGGAACACTGGCCGCGCTATGGCGTGAATTTCGATCCCGAGCAAACACTGAGTTTTGCTTCACTGTTCGGCAACGACAACCCGGTGTGGGTGGAAATCGGTTTCGGCAACGGGGAGTCCCTCGCCGCCATGGCCAAAGCGCACCCCGACCGCAACTATCTGGGTATCGAGGTGCATACACCGGGCGTCGGACACCTGCTGCTCAAACTGGCCGAGGCAGACATCGGCAATGTGCGCATCATGAGCG
>DTXR01000601.1 GCA_012962365.1 Chromatiaceae bacterium
CCTGCTCTCTCCCGAGATTCGCGAAGAGATCATCGGCTTGGCCGAAGTGCGCGACGTATTCCGTTCTTCAAAGCTCGGCGCCATCGCCGGCTGCATGGTGGTGGAAGGCGTGGTCAAACGCAACAGCCCGATCCGTGTACTGCGTGACAATGTGGTCATCTACGAAGGTGAGCTGGAATCCCTGCGTCGTCACAAAGACGATGTAATGGAAGTGAAGGCGGGCACCGAATGCGGTATTGGCGTGAAGAACTACAACGACGTCAAGCCTGGTGATCAGATTGAAGTGTTCTCCAGAACCGAGGTTCAGCGCGAGCTGTAACAGTAGCAGGCCATGAAGGAATTCAATCGCGGAGACCGTATCGGTGCGCAAATGCACCGGGAGCTGGCGTTGCTGTTGCGCGATGCCGCCAAGGATCCCCGTTTGTCTGAAGTGACCATTCAGGAAGTGCGCGTTACCCGTGATCTGGCCCATGCCAAGATCTATTTCACTATTCTGGACAAGAGCGAGGCGGACTATTTCGTCAAGGTGCTGGGCCACGCTGCCGGTTTCCTGCGCCGCCGACTGGGCCAGATCATGAAGACACGCACCGTTCCCGAGCTGAAATTCGTTTACGACAGTTCCATAGAGGAAGGCAAACGGTTGTCAGATCTGATCGACAAGGCCGTTTCATCCAACAGCAGGGAAGAATGATGGGTAGACGTCGTCGCCCTCGCGGTCGGAATGTCACTGGGATACTGCTGCTGGACAAGCCTCTGGGCGTTACGTCCAATGCCGCCCTGCAGGAAGTGAAGCACCTGTTCAAGGCGCAGAAAGCGGGACACACAGGCAGTCTCGATCCCCTGGCCACCGGGCTGCTGCCTCTGTGTTTCGGCAATGCCACCAAGATTTCCGCCTTTCTCCTGGATGCCGACAAGCGTTACCAGGTGCGGGTACGCCTGGGTGAGACCACATCGACCGCCGACGCGGAAGGTGAAATCATCGAGTCTCAGCAGGCGGATCATATTACCCGGGAACAGGTGCAGGCCGTACTCGCCGATTTTACCGGTGAGATTTCCCAGTTGCCGCCTATGTATTCTGCGGTCAAGCACAACGGCCAACGTTTGTACAAGCTCGCCCGGCAGGGTATTGAAGTCGAACGCGAGGCCCGCAATATCACGATTTATGATCTTCAGTTGCTGGATTTCGATGCGCCGGAATTCAACCTGCTGGTGCATTGTTCGAAGGGCACATATGTGCGCACACTGGCGGAAGATATCGGCAAGGCCCTGGGTGTGGGCGCCCATGTGACAGTGCTGCGGCGCACGCTGGTCGGTCCCTTTGACGAGGAGGGCATGGTGAGTATGGAGGCGCTGCAACTAGTGGCGGAAGAGGAGGGACTGCACGGACTGGATCAGCTGTTGTTGCCCCTGGACAGCGGCCTCAACCACTGGCCAGCCGTGCATCTTGGGGCGGACAGCAGCTTTTACATCCGGCAGGGACAGCCGGTGCTGGTGCCCAAAGCGCCGACAGAGGGCTTTGTCCGTATCTATGGTGCAGATGAAAAATTTATCGGTGTGGGTGAAATCGATGACGACGGACGGGTAGCGCCGCGTCGATTATTGGCGAATCCCGGCTGAATGTAGGATAATCCGTTTTTTCCTGGATCTGATCCGGGTTTTTTATCGCCAGTTCCGCCTGAACTCATTGTCGGACGGAACGTTGCACGTCGCAGGCGAAAGTTTATTTTGGAGAACTATTATGTCAATGAGCGCAGAGATCAAGAAGCAAATCGTGGAAGAGTATGGCAAGAGTGCAACCGATACCGGTTCCACCGAAGTTCAGGTGGCACTGCTGACCTGGCGCATCAACGACCTGACGCCCCACTTCAAGGAGCACAATAAGGATCACCATTCCCGCCAGGGCCTGATCCGCATGGTCAACTCCCGCCGCAAGCTGCTCGACTATCTCAAAGGCAAGGATGTGGAACGCTATCGTGATCTGATCAAACGTCTCGGCCTGCGTCGTTAATTTCAGCGTCGCATATCTACAAACGAAGGAATAACCAAGTGACTGCAATCAAGAAAGAATTCCAGTTCGGCGATCATAAAGTGACGCTGGAAACAGGAGAAGTGGCCCGTCAGGCTGATGGCGCTGTGATCATCAACATGGAAGATACCGTGGTGCTGTGTACCGTGGTAGGCTCCAAGCACGCTATGGAGGGACGCGATTTCTTCCCTCTGACTGTGGACTACCAGGAAAAGACCTACGCGGCGGGCAAGATCCCCGGTGGGTTCTTCCGTCGCGAAGGGCGTCCTTCCGAGAAGGAGATCCTGGTGGCGCGTCTTATCGATCGCCCCATCCGTCCGCTGTTTCCCAAGGGTTACACCAATGAGACCCAGGTGATCTGCACGGTCATCTCCCTCAATCCTTATGTCGACCCCGAAATTCCTTCCCTGATTGGTACGTCGGCAGCGCTGGCGATTTCCGGGCTGCCTTTCCAGGGCCCCATCGGCGCAGCCCGCGTGGGCTACAAGGACGGGCAGTACCTGCTCAACCCACCGAGCACGGGATTGAGTGAAGTCACCGATCTGGACCTGGTGGTTGCAGGTACCGAGTCGGCCGTGCTGATGGTCGAATCGGAAGCTCGTGAGTTGTCGGAAGAAGTCATGCTGGGTGCCGTGCTGTTCGGTCACGAGCAGATGCAGGTGGCCATCGATGCCATCAAGGAACTGGCTGCCGAAGTTGGCAAGGACATCATGGAGTTCAGCGTTCCGGAAGAAGATGCAGAACTCGCGCAAAAAGTGGCGGAAGTGGCTGGCGCCGGTGTCGGTGAAGCCTATTCCACTACCGACAAGATGGAGCGCTATTCCAAACTGGACGCCGTAAAGGCGGCCACTATCGAGACGCTGTGTTCCGGAGATGAACCTAAGTGGAACGAAGACCAGGTAGCTGCAGCCCTGGACAAACTGAAGAAGAAAACCGTACGCGGCCGTATCCTCGCAGGCGAGCCACGTATCGATGGCCGCGATACCAAGACCGTGCGCAACATCGAGATCAAGACCGGTGTTCTGCCGCGCACCCACGGTTCTGCGCTGTTCACCCGTGGCGAAACCCAGGCGCTGGTTATCACCACCCTGGGCACGGAGCGTGACGCCCAGATTGTCGATGCGCTGGATCGTTCCTACCGTGAACCGTTCATGCTGCATTACAACTTCCCTCCGTTCTGCGTGGGTGAAACCGGTCGTGTAGGCAGCCCCAAGCGCCGCGAGATCGGCCACGGCCGTCTTGCCAAGCGTGGCATACTGGCGGTGATGCCAACCCTGGAAGAGTTCCCGTACTCCATACGTGTCGTTTCCGAGATCACAGAGTCCAACGGGTCTTCCTCCATGGCTTCCGTATGCGGTACCAGCCTGTCCCTGATGGATGCCGGCGTACCCGTCAAGGCGCCTGTTGCCGGCGTGGCCATGGGTCTCATCAAGGAAGGCGACGACTTTGCCGTGCTCACCGACATTCTCGGAGACGAGGATCATCTGGGTGACATGGACTTCAAGGTTGCAGGCACTGAGAATGGCATCAATGCCCTGCAGATGGATATCAAGATCCAGGGCATCACCCGCGAGATCATGGATATTGCCCTGACACAGGCCAAAGATGGCCGCATGTTTATCCTGGGTGAAATGAACAAGGCTATCGGGACGCCGCGTCAGGAGATGTCCGAGCACGCGCCACGCATCATTTCTTTCCGCATTCACCCGGACAAGATCCGTGACGTTATCGGCAAGGGCGGTGCAACCATTCGTTCCATCACCGAAGAAACCGGCGCGACCGTCGATCTCGACGACAGCGGCCTGGTGAAGATCTTCTCTGTGGACAAGGCAGCAGGTGAAAAAGCCCGCAAGCGGGTTGAGTTGATCACCGCAGATGTGGAAGTTGGCACGGTCTATGAGGGCAAGGTTGCCAAACTCATGGACTTCGGTGCTTTCGTCACTATCCTGCCGGGCAAAGACGGCCTGGTGCACATCTCCCAGATCAGCGAAGAGCGTGTCGAAAGAGTCAGCGACAAGCTGTCCGAGGGCGACATCATCAAGGTGAAGGTGCTGGAAGTGGACAAGCAGGGCCGTATCCGTCTGAGTATGAAAGCCGTTGGTGAAGACGAATAATCATCATAGTGATCCAGGCAAAGACGGGGCTTCGGCCCCGTTTTTTTATGCTCGAATCTTCTGCTAAAGAGTAGTGGGAGAGCGTGCTGTTCAGCTGATGTTATGCACCGCCAGGGGATAGCCACATTCCTTGTAGAAACGGTAGCGATCCCGGCTGGCCTGAAGATGCTGCGGATCCTGATCCACACATTCGGCCATACGTTCGAAGCGGCTGAAGTAGTCGGGAGTGCTCAGGCACAAGTTGATCAGCACATCATGCTCATCTCCAGCTTCGTCTGATGTGCTGAGCAAGACCGGGTTCAGCTTCGGGTCAGCTTTTCCCAGGATGCCGTGGGGAATGAAGCTCTGGTCACGATGCACCCAAAGCAAACGATCCATGTGGCGCAGATCCTCATTGGATTCGGTGGCGATCAATACCCGGTGTCCTGCGGACCAGGCTTTTTCCGCCAGTCTGGCGGCCAGGGTGTAGCGATTACCCCGGCCGCCTGGTTGCAATATATAGAAATCGACCTGGGTCATTCAGCCAGTTTGCAACGCTTGAGCAGCATTTGCGTCAGCAATGGAACCGGACGCCCCGTTGCGCCCTTGTCGCTTCCGCTTTTCCAGGCGGTACCCGCGATATCCAAGTGCGCCCATTTGTATTTCTTGGTGAATTCCCCGAGGAAGCAGGCGGCGGTGATGGTGCCGGCGCCCTTGCCGCCGATGTTGGCCATGTCCGCAAAATTGCTGTCGAGCTGTTTGCGGTAGTCGTCATTCATGGGCAGTCGCCAGGCAGGATCGTGGATGTCCTCGCCCGCCTGCAGCAGTTCATCGGCCAGCTTGTCATCGTTACCCAGAAGACCGGTGGTGTGGTGGCCCAGAGCGACAACGCAGGCGCCGGTAAGCGTGGCAATATCGATGACCGCAGCCGGCTTGAAGCGTTCTGCGTAAGTCAGGGCATCACAAAGGATCAGGCGACCTTCTGCGTCGGTGTTGAGAATTTCTATGGTCAGGCCTGCCATGCTGGTTACGATATCGCCAGGCTTGTTGGCTTCGCCATCGGGGAGGTTCTCGGATGAAGGAACGATGCCGATAACGTTGATGGGCAAGTCCAGGTCGACACAGGCCTGCAAGGTGCCAAGTACACTGGCGCCGCCGCACATGTCGTATTTCATTTCATCCATGCCGGCAGAAGGTTTGATAGAGATGCCGCCGGCGTCGAAGGTCAGGCCTTTGCCTACCAACACCACGGGACGGCTGTTTTCCTTGCCGCCACGGTATTCCAGGACGATCAGTTTTGCGGGTTCGCGGCTGCCGCGGGAAACGGACAGCAGCGCTCCCATGCCCAGACGTTGCATCTGTTTTTCAGTGAGGGCAGTAGCCTTGAGTTTTGTTGTTTTCCGGCCCAGGCGCTTTGCCATATCTGCAAGATAAGTGGGGGTGCAAATATTGCCAGGCAAGTTGGCCAGGTCTTTTGCCAGGTTCATGCCGGACGCAATGGCCGTGCCGTGTTTCAACGCTTTTTTGAGCGTATTGAGCTGTTTGCGTTCCGTGACGACCAGGGTCATTTTGCCCAGGGGTTTCCCGGGCCGGTTCTTCTTGCTCTTGCACTGGTCGAATTGATAGACCTGCTCCTCGGCGGCGATCGCCAGGTCTCTACCTGCGGGGTACAGCGCGTCAATCAGCTCATCCGGGATGATCACTGCGCAATCTCTGGTGCTGTTCTTGTTGAGCAGGTCAACCGCTGTCCCCATGGCGGAGGCCATCTTTTTGCTGTCGAAAGCCTTCTTGTCGCCGAGATTCAGCAGCAAAATCCTTTCAGCCTTGATGCCGGGCACAGAGTAGAGCAGCAGAGTGTGCGCGGCTTTGTCTCCCAGATCACCTTTTTTCAGGGTGGCAAGTACCTGTTTCCTGGCCATTGCGGGGAGTTTGACGATGCTGGAGCCCGGCTGTTTGCCATCGAATACGCCGAGAATCAGGCATTGGGTAGCGATGTTTTCCGCCGCGGAGATTTTTGTCAGATAGTGCATGGTGCTTCCGTTATTGTTGTGAACGTTCAAATTGTGGATTCTACCCGCAATTCGTTCACTACGCATGAACTCTGGGTGGATGCGTATCACATGTTGTTCCAACGTCTTTCAGCGCGTTGGGCCGGCATCAGGAAAGGCGGAAGTATTTCGCGCTGTCCCGAGCATTCCACCCATGGATTCAGGTAGAATTCGTGGCTGACATGACCCATCAAGAGTGACCCTGGTTGTTTTCCATTCTCGACAGAATGCTCATCAAAGAGGTGTTGAAAACCTTGCTGGTGATTACAAGCGTGCTGTTGCTGCTGATCCTGGCCAATGCCATGGTGCATTTACTGGGAAAGGTGGCATCCGGCAGCATCAGCATGAAAGTCATGGGTGTCTTGCTCGGGTTGAAGGTTGTCAAGCTGACTGGTTTCATTCTTCCGCCTGCGTTCTTTTTTTCCATCCTGTGGGTGTTGGGGCGAATGTACAGGGACAGCGAAATGGTCGCATTCAATGCGGCCGGTGTGGGATTGGTGCGCCTTTACAGGACGTTTTTTCTCGCTGCCATTCCTCTGGCATTGCTGGTGGCGGTGCTGGTGCTTTGGGTGTTGCCCCAGGCGAGGGCTTATGCAGATGTGTTGCAGATGCAGGAGAAAAAACAATTCCGTATCGGCGGCTTGAAGCCGGGAGCGTTCAACGAATTCAACAAAGGACGTTTCATGATCTATGTCGGACAGGCTGATGAAACGGGCGATGGCGTAAAGGATGTATTCATTCGCTATGTGCAGAATGGAGAACAAGGTATTCTGGTAGCAGACAAGGCGATGTTGACGGCAGTGGAACAGGCACCGGGCCAGTTCCTGGTGCTGGAAAACGGTTATCGATATCAGGGGATTCCGGGAAAGACCGAGTTTTCTGTGGCCGGTTTTTCACGCTATGGCATACGATTGCCCGACGTGGCGGCTGATACCATGAGTCTGTCCCGGCAATCATTGCCCACTTCCGTATTGATGGTCAGTGATGACCTGAAACTGAAGGCGGAATTGCAGGAGCGATTGGCTGCCCCCTTATCGATATTTGCCCTCATGCTGTTGAGCGTACCCTTGGCCAGATCCCTGCCGCGCCAGGGCGTGTATGGCCGCCTGATTCTGGCAGTGATGATATACGCCATTTACATGAATCTGATCAAGCTTGCCGAAAAATGGATGTATCACCTGGTGACACCGGAATGGATGGGTGTCTGGTGGGTGCCTGGGTTTACGGCGCTGCTGGCGGTGATGATCATCAAGCTGGATGCACTGACATATTCGCCGATGTGGCGACGCTGGAAAGGGCGGCGGCTTTGAGACTTCTCGATCGCTATATCATTGTGACAGTTGTCAAGGCAACCTTGATGACCCTGCTGGTGCTGACGGTTCTGGCATTCGTTCTCCAACTTGTCGAAGAAATCGAAGACATAGGTAAGGGTGACTATAACAGCTGGACTGCCATGCTCGTTGCTGCCAGCTCTACGCCACGTTTCATCTACGAGTCATTCCCTGTGTCTGCGCTGATTGGCGCCTTGCTTGGTCTGGGGGGCATGGCCAATTCAGGGGAATTGGTCGCCATGCGTGCAGCTGGCATGTCCTCGCGGCAGATACTGTTTGCGGCGATCAAGGCGGGCATGTTGCTGATGCTGCTGGCTGTGCTGGTCGGGGACGGCGTTGGCCCGTTTACCGAACAATACGGCAACCAACTGAAACTGGAAAAGCAGAACAAGCAGATTACCTTCAGTTCACGTAACGGTTTCTGGGCAAAGGATGGAAACACGTTCGTCAACATACGCCGGGTCAGCGTTTCCGGAGAACTGCATGAGGTGACAATTTACGAAAGCGCGGAAGACAGGCAACTGCAGAGCATCACCCGGGCTGCAACCGGGCAATACAGGAACGGCAGTTGGGTGTTGCATGAAGTGAGGCGCAGCGGGATCGGGAGCAGGGAGGTCAGCATCCGGCAATTGCCCTGGCTGGCCTGGGAGTCAGTGGTGGATCCGGCCGTGCTCAGTGTAGCCATGATCGAACCCCTGATGCTGCCGGCCTGGAAACTCTGGGAACAGATACAGAGCCTGAAGTTACGGGGGCAGAATGCGGCGACTTATGAAATCGCTTTCTGGGGGAAGATTGCCACGCCGTTGACTACCATTGCCATGCTGATCCTGGCGGTGCCCATGGTGATGTCCGGGAATCGCAGCATCAGTGCAGGGCAGCGGGTCTTGTCCGGCGCCATGCTGGGCACTCTGCTGTATCTGTTCAGTCGTGGTTTTTCCTTTCTGGTGCTGGCGATTGATTTGCCTGCCATGAGCGTTATGCTGTTTCCGCTCGTCGTGATATTTCTGCTGACCTTGTGGCTGAAGCGTTTCGCTGCGAGGTGAATTTCTCTCTTGATGCAGGGACAATATTTCGGCATTTTGTGGGATAATTAAAAATTACACGGCAAATAACCAAAAATGACGAACATGCGAATCGGAATACCCAAAGAAACGCGGGCCGGCGAGTCCCGGGTGGCTATTACACCGGATATCGCAAAGAAGCTCCTGGGCAAGGGGTTTTCCTTGCAGGTGGAAAAGGATGCTGGCCTGGCGGCCGGTTTCCACAATGATGACTACGCTGCGGCCGGCGTGGAACTGGTGGACAGGGCAGATGCGCTGGCGGCGGACATCGTTACCAAGGTGCGCAAGCCGGACAGCGATGAAATAGCCGCCATGCAGGATGGGGCCCTGTTCATTGGTCATATCGAGACCTGCGAGGATGACGGTACCCTGAGCGCGATGTTCGCCAAAAAGATCCGTCCCTTGGCGATGGAACGTATTCCACGTATCTCCCGGGCGCAATCCATGGATGCCCTGTCCTCACAGAGTAATATCGCCGGTTACCGTGCTGTCATCGAAGCTGCCGCCCGCTATGGGAGATTCCTTCCCCTGATGATGACTTCGGCCGGATCGGCCAAGCCTGCACGGGTCGTGATCCTGGGCGTAGGCGTTGCCGGCCTGCAGGCCATCGCCACCGCCCGCCGGCTGGGTGGCGACGTCTACGCCTATGACCTGCGTCCCGAAACCCGGGAACAGATTGAGTCACTCGGTGCCAAACCCATCGATCTGGATATCGGTGAGGAAGGCTCAGGTGAGGGCGGTTATGCCAAGGAACTTTCCGATGAAGCCAAGGCACGGCAGCAGGAACTGCTGGCCGATGAACTGGCCAAGGCGCATGTCATTATTACCACCGCCCTGATTCCCTGCCGTCCTGCCCCCATGCTTGTTACCGAAGATGTGGTGAAGCGTATGCGGGAAGGTTCGGTAATCGTGGATCTGGCAGCCGCTAACGGCGGTAACTGTCCGCTTACCGAACCGGACAAGGTGGTGAAAAAACATGGGGTGATCCTGGTGGGACATACCAACTATCCATCGATGGTTGCCGGGGATGCCAGTGCTTTCTACGCGAACAACATCGCCAATCTGCTTTCCATTGTGGTCGAGGAAAGTGACGGCGGCCTGGTTTTCAAAGATTTTACCGAAGACGAGATCACGGCTGCCGCCCTGGTCACAGCGGAAAACTGAGGAAGAGAAAGATGCCAGACACTCTAATCGCTCTGTATGTTTTTGTACTCGCATGTTTCATCGGTTACTTCGTTATCTGGGGTGTGACGCCGGCGCTGCATACCCCACTGGTCGCATTGACCAATGCCATATCCGGTATTGTTATCGTCGGTGCATTGCTGGTTGCCGGCGCAGAATCTGCGGGAACCGCAGCGGAGATCATCGGCTTCTTTGCCGTGTTGCTGGCCTCCATCAATGTCTTCGGGGGCTTTCTGGTGACCAATCGCATGCTCGCCATGTTCAAGAAAAAAGATAAGAAGTAAAGGATAGGATCATGGAGATTTCTGCAAATACTCAGGCGCTGGCCTATCTGGCTTCGGCGATTCTTTTTGTGCTTGGCCTCAAAGGGCTGACAGATCGGAAGAGCA
>DTXR01000602.1 GCA_012962365.1 Chromatiaceae bacterium
AGACGCTTTAGTGCATTGATCTGGATCTGGCGCACCCTTTCGCGGGTGACACCCAGTTCCCTGGCTACCTGCTCCAGCGTTGAATTATCGTAACCCTGCAGGCCAAACCTGCGCATGACCACTTCACGCTGGTTGCTGTTGAGTTCGCCCAACCATTTATCCAGATGAACATGGATCTCTTCTGCCTGTAGATGATCCGTCGGCTCTTCCACGGAGTGATCTGTTATGACATCAACCAGCGGCCGGTCTCCTTCCTTTCCGTAGGGAATATCCATAGAGGCGATACGCTCGTTGAATCCCAGCATCCGCTCGACATCTTTCAGGGGCTTATCCAGTAGCAGGGCAATGTCTTCGGCACTGGGCTCGTGATCGAGTTCCTGAGACAGCTGTCTGGCCGCCCGAAGGTAGGTATTGATCTCCTTGGCGACATGTACGGGCAGCCGGATGGTGCGCGTCTGGTTCATGATGGCGCGTTCGATGGTTTGCCTGATCCACCAGGTGGCATAAGTGGAAAAGCGAAACCCACGCTCGGGATCGAATTTCTCCACCGCACGAATCAGACCGAGATTTCCTTCTTCGATGAGATCAAGCAGCGGCAGGCCGCGATTCAGGTAGCGCCTGGCGATCTTTACCACCAGGCGCAGGTTACTCTCGATCATGCGCTTTCTGGCAGCATCGTCTCCCTTGGCAATGGCCCGGGCGAGTTCCACCTCTTCTTCGGCGGTCAGTAGACTGGCCGCCCCTATTTCACGCAGATAAAGGCGGGTTGCATCCATGCTTTCATTATCGCCTGCCGTGCGGGATCGCACTTGCTCCATGGCGTTCATTTGTCTATCCTCCATATTTTTGGTCACGGGTTCCATCCATCCTTGCGGCTGCGACGACTGTCCACTGCGCAAACCATCTCGGTATTCAGTCAACCACGAGGCAGATAAGCCAATGGGTTCACCGGTTTTCCATAACGCCGAACCTCAAAGTAAAGTAACGCTTGTCCCTGGTTGGTAACGCCCATATTTGAAATGTGTTGACCTCGTTTTACCCGGTCACCCTCTTTCACCAGAAGGTGGCTGTTGTGCCCATAAGCACTCAGATATTTATTATTGTGTTTGATGATAATAAGCTGACCATAGCCAATAAGTCCACTACCCACGTAAACCACTTCACCGGATTCGGCCGCCAGAATTTTCTGTCCTTGCCTCCCACCTATATTGATACCGCTATGTGCGGAATCTGACGAAGAAAACCGGGACAACAGCTTGCCCCGGGTGGGCCATTGCCAACGCAGGGTTCCGGTTTTGGCTGCCGGGTGCCCGGAAGGCTTGCGGGGCTTTGCCGTTGCCTTGGAACGAGAGGCGGTTTTACCCGTGGCAGTTGTACCCTTGCTCGCCGTGGACTTAGGTTTTGGTACAGGTTTTCGCGTGGTTTTTCCAGAAGATGCAGAGGGTTTTGTACTCGTTTTCGGCGGATACAGGCGGATCACCTGTCCGGGATAAATGGTATAGGGACTTCTTAGCCTGTTCCATCGTGCCAGCGTCTGATAGTCGAGCCCTGCACGCCAGGCGATAGAGTACAGGCTGTCTCCTTTTCGCACTCTGTAGGTTCTGGTGGATTTCGATATCGGAGAACGGGCTTTCTGTCGTGATTGTGCTTTTCCCTGGAAGGTCTTCCCGTGACTGGCGCAACCACTCATCGCTGTCATCATCAGTAGCAGACAGCAGGAAAGAGCCACCCGCATCAGCATCTGTGTATGTCGAACGCTAATCAGTCATCCCTCCCAGGAGAACAAATCCAAAAGCCAACTTCACCACAACTTGATTACTACAACAGCAAGTACAATGATCACCAGCACGCCCCAGCCTATCACATCCATGTATCTGTGCAGTTTTTCCTCCATGGGCTTTCCACCCCAACTCATGAGCCCCGCCACGAGAAAAAAACGTCCTCCACGACCGACAGCAGAGGCCAGCACGAAAGGCAGGAAAGTCATGGAAATCACCCCGGCGGTGATGGTGAACAGCTTGTAGGGAATGGGTGAGAACCCGGCGACAAAAATCGCCCAGAAACCCCATTCATCGAACCAGGCATGCACCTGAAGGTATTTTTCATAGTAGCCGATGTCATGCAACAACGGTTCGATGAAGTCGAAAGCCCATAATCCGAGAAAATACCCGGCAATGCCGCCCACGACGGAAGCCAGGGTCGTGATAAAGGCAAATAACCAGGCCTTTTCCGGCCTGGCCAGGCTCATGGGAGCCAGCATCACATCCGGCGGAACAGGGAAGAAGGAAGATTCGGAAAAGCTCAGCCCCGCAAGATACCAGGGTGCCTTGGGGTGACGCGCCCACTGCATCGCACGGGCGTACAGACCGGAAAACAACTTCACGTCTCCACCCCACCGAGCAGTGGTACGAAATTCACGGGCTCCAGCATCTCTGTATCGTATCCTCTTGCTGTTCGTGTCACTTTGACCAAGGCTTGCGCACCGGCTCCACCGATAGGCAGTATCATCCGGGCTCCAGGCCGCAATTGCTCGACCAGGACTCGGGGGATTCCCTCAGGTGCGGCAGTAACAATGATGCCGTCATAGGGAGAGAACTCGGGCAAGCCCAGCCCGCCATCCGAATGCTTCGGGTGAATATTGCGCAGCTTGAGCAGGCGAAAACGCTGCCTGGCCTGCTCGAGAAGCGGCGCAATGCGTTCAACGGTGTATACCCGGCGGACCAAAGGGGCGAGCACGGCCGTTTGGTAACCGGAGCCTGTCCCTACCTCCAACACCGTGTCCAGCTGCTCGTCTCCCAGCAGCGCCTCTGTCATACGGGCCACGATATAGGGCTGGGATATGGTCTGGGAACGTCCGATGGGCAACGCCGTGTTCTCGTATGCACGGCTGGCCAGGGCTTCATCGACAAACAGGTGACGCGGCACCTGCCGCATGACCTGCAAGACCCGCTCACTGCGAACGCCTTCGTTACGCAACTGCTGTACCAGCCGTTCCCGCGTGCGTTCGGAGGTCATGCCCTGGCCTGATTTCAGATCAGCATTCACGGCATCAGTTCTCCAACCAGCTTTTCAAAGGATCGATGGCTGTATGCCTGGTCAGATCCACCTGTAACGGCGTGATGGACACAAAAGCGTTCCTCAAGGCATGAAAATCCGTTCCCGGGCCTGCATCCTGTTCCGGCCCGGCAGGCCCCACCCAATAGATGGGGCGCCCCCTGGGGTCCAACGCCTTGGCCACGGGCTCCGCCTTGTGCCTGTGGCCCAGACGGGTGATCTGCATGCCCCGGATGTCTTCCAAAGGCAGATCCGGCACGTTGACATTGAGGATGGATTCTGCCGCCAGAGGTTTACGCTGGAGGCGCTCGATCAGCTGAACGGCTATCTGTGCCGCTGTTTCAAAATGCCTTGGTGTGTGAGACGCCATGGAGATCGCCATGGCCGGAAAGCCCAGAAAGCGCCCTTCGGTCGCTGCTGCGACAGTACCGGAGTATATGACGTCGTCACCCATGTTGGCACCGGCATTGATACCAGCAACAACCATGTCCGGCTCTTGTTCCAGCAGCCCCGTGATGGCCAGATGCACACAATCCGTGGGGGTGCCTTCTACACGGATGAAGCCATTGTCCATGTGGTGCGCGCGAATGGGGGTTTCCAACGTCAGAGAATTACTTGCGCCACTGCGGTCCCGGTCAGGCGCTACGACGACCACATCCGCCACAGTCATCAGCGCTTTTGCCAAAGCCTTCAGCCCTGGCGCCTGGTAACCGTCATCATTGCTCAACAAGATACGCATCGCGCAATTCTAACTGAAAGCGGGTTGGCCTACATCCCGATTAGATAGTTCAAAACCTGCGTCCGTGGATTCAGAGGGAGCACAGAATGCAAGATATTGATTTCGATAGCGTAATGAAAACTCGCAGCCCTACCCTCAGGTCTCGTGAGATTTTTCATATAGCTGGGCGAATCAGGAATTGTACTATGTACCCGATGGACTCAAGGATTCAGATCAGAAGGTATAATTGCTCCATGAGCTCCAGAGACGACAACCCCGACAGCGAATTCAATGTCTTTCGTGAAGCCATGCGCGGTGTGGAGCCGATTCGGCATGACAGGAAATCCCCCTGGCAAAAACGCAAGCGCCCGGTTCCATTGGAACACCCCGATCAGGATCAGCCGGGAGACGAGTTTGCCGACACTTCGGTGGATACACCGGATTTTCTGGAATTCCGCCGCCCCGGCATCCAACATCGCCTATGGTCGGATCTCCAGCGCGGTGTACTCAGCCCGGAAGCCACCCTGGATTTGCACGGCATGCGCGCCAGCGATGCCCGTCAGGCACTGAGCCGATTTCTCAACCAGAGCCTGCAAGCCCGACATCGATGTGTCCGCATCATCCACGGCAAGGGCCGGGGTTCCGGCCGGCAGCCCGTGCTGAAGCAGAGAATCAACCAGTGGCTGCCTCAGCGCAAGGAAGTGCTGGCATTCTGTTCTGCCCCACGTTGGGATGGGGGAAGCGGCGCAGCCTATGTGTTGCTGTCAAGAAAGTGGGGAAACGACTTTTGAACCAGTTGATCCTTTGATTGTTTTCCCCGTTCATCTTCATTCAGGCGTTGGTAAAACAGCGTTTTCGTGCGACCCCCTGTCTCTTTCAGATTCACATAGATACTGAACAGCGGGCATTCATCGGTAGATGGCAGCAGATGCTCAAAACCGCAACAGCTCCCGGACTACTGCCGTGGCATAACTGCCACTGGCAAGGCCAAACTGCAGTTCCAGCACGTCCTTGTCGAGTTGCCATTGGAAGCCGGTGACTGCCAGACCAAGCGCACGCCGATCAGCTTCCAGGCCAAAACGCGTCAGTCCCGCTACCCAGGTCTGTTCATGCTGGAGAACCTGCTGCTCTACCCTCGCCGCAGCAGCCTGCGGTTGCAGCGCACGACTTTGTTTTCCGCACAAGGGGCCGGTTATGTGGACTTCCTGGTTTTGCAGCCGCGACAGCAGTTCTGCATCATCCGGCTCGACCATGAACTGTCCGCGCGCACCGGCCAGTTGCATCACATCCCCTTCCAGAAACCGGTTCCAGTTCCCCTGTCGCACTCGTTCCGCCAGTACGAGGTTGAACAGCCGGGAACGGGCGGCAGACAGCCAGATACTGCGCTTGTCCCGTCGCACTTTCCTGATTTCGCCGGAAAGCAGTGCCTCGGCTTTTTGCAGATTGTTGCCGTCCCGCCCAAATCGTTGGGCGCCGAAATAGTTAGGCACACCGTGTGCGGTGATCTTCTGCAGGCGGTTTTCAAGCTGGCCGCCATCACCGGAGAAGGCCCGGACACGCAGCCTGAATGCATTGCCCTGCAAGGTTCCCCGGCGTAGTTTGCGATGGTGCCGTTTTGCTTCCAGCACCTCCAGCTTATCACCTTCCAGTTCCCGCCAGTCCGGGTCTTCCTTTCCCGGCAGATGCACAGAAAATGTCTGGGTGGTAACCGCATTGCGGTCTTTCAAACCGGCGTAACTGACATCCCGCGCACGAACACCGGCCAGCCGCGCCACATGTGCCGCCACTTCTGCCGTATTGAGATTGCGCTTGCGGACCTTGAGCAGGACATGCTCGCCCGAACCGGACGCTTCCACGCCTAGATCTTCTTCCACCTGAAAATCTTCCGGCGATGCACGCAAAACACCCTCACCGGCAGGGCCACCCCAGGCGAATGGCAGATCTGTTGTAGGATCAGGCATGAATCAGGACGACCGCGTGGGCAGCTATTCCTTCTCCTCTCCCTGTAAACCCCATCTTCTCCGTCGTCGTGGCCTTTATGTTGACCAGGGACACATCGATGCCCAGATCCTGGGCCAGACACTGCTGCATTTTCTGAACATGAGCGCTCAAGCGGGGTTTCTGGGCAATAACAGTGGCATCCACGTTGCCGGGCCTGAATCCCCGCTGCCCCAGTTCCGCTACGACCTTGCGCAGGAGGATGCGGCTGTCGATTCCCTCCAGCTCAGGATCGGTATCGGGAAAATGTCTGCCGATATCGCCCAGCCCGGCCGCACCCAGCAGGGCATCGCACAGGGCATGGATGAGCACATCCCCATCAGAATGCGCGATCAGCCCCTGTTCGTGAGGAATGGTGATGCCGCCCAGCACCACATGATCCCCATAACCGAACCGGTGGGCATCATAGCCATGACCAATGCGAATGGCGCTATTTGCGTTTGACATGTTTCATCATGCGACGGCGCTTCTGCTGCTGCCGCATGTAAAGCTTGTTGCGCCTGCCCTTGAAAGGGTTGTCACTGGTACGAAATTCGATCCTTACCGGTGTGCCCCACAGTTTGAAGGCCTTACGGAAACGGTTCACCAGGAAGCGCTGGTAAGTCAGGGGGACAGACTCCGTCTGGTTACCGTGGATGACGATAATGGGCGGATTCTGTCCACCTTGGTGGGCATAACGCAGCTTGATGCGCCTGCCACGCACAAGCGGCGGCTGGTGCTCCATGATCGCCTGTTCCAGGACGTGGGTCAGGTCAGATGTTTTCAGATCACGCGTGGCGGCGCGATAGGCTGCATCGACGGCTTTCATCAAATGTCCCACACCAGTGCCGTGGCGTGCGGAAATGAACAACACCTCGGCGAAGGACAGGAACGGCAACTTGCGTTCGAGTTCGGACTTGATACGATCCCGCTCGTCGCTCTGCAGACCGTCCCATTTATTGATGACCACTACCAGCGCCCGGCCGCTTTCCACCACATGCCCTGCCAGCGTCGCGTCCTGCTCGGATATGCCCTGATGGGCGTCGAGCACCAGCAGCACCACATTGGCCTGCTCCATGGCTTGCAGGGTCTTGATG
>DTXR01000603.1 GCA_012962365.1 Chromatiaceae bacterium
ACAGCTACCAGCCGAAACCTGGCGTTTCCCGTGAACAGCGGCTGTCTGCCGAGGGGCTTGAACGCCTGGAAAAGCAGCTCCACTCAGCCGCAGGCATCAGTGACCAGGTGCTGGCCCAATGGATTCACCGCTACGGCGATGCCGCGAAGCGCTTGATTCTCGCCAGTGGCCGTGATCTGCCTTCAACCTGAAACCATGGGTTCAGATGCAAATTGACATGGATTAATGCAATCACGCACCTGCAACTGCTAGGTTTTCAATTTCCATCGTAACCAGGCCACCTGGCAATGCACACCAGGAAATCGTTATTTTTTCTGTTCTTATCATTGCTGCCCGGCTCGGTGCTTGCCCTCCCGCCTCTGCAACTCTACGTGGAAATCACGCCGGAAGGCGGCGTTTTGAAACCTCCGCCGGGGAAGTATTCAGGCCCGGTGGTGATAAAAAAGCGCATCACCCTGGATGGCGATGGACAGGTCACGGTGAATGGCGGCGGCAGCGGCAGCATTCTGACCATCGAAGCTGATGGCGTCATCGTCAGGGGCCTGCATCTGACCAACTCCGGCGACTCGCACGACAAGGTGGATGCAGGCATCCTGATCAAGGCCAATGACACGGTAGTCGAAGACAACAGCATCGATGACAGCCTGTTTGGCATCCATCTGAGCAATGCCCACGGCAACCGGGTCATCGGCAACCGCATCAGCTCCAAGGGTCGTGACATCACCCTGCGTGGCGACGGCATCCGTCTGTGGTACAGCCACGAGAACCTGATTGAACACAATATTCTGCGCAACACACGGGACATGGTGTTCTCCAATGCGCGGGAAAACCGCATCATCAACAACACCATGACCAACAGCCGCATCAGCATGGAACTGGTATTTTCGCCCGAAAATGAAATCCGCGGTAACACCTTCATCGACAACTACAACGGCATTACCGTCATTTATTCTGATGAGCTGAACCTCTCGGACAACCATATCCTGCGCATGCGCAAGCTGACAGGCTCCGGCATCTCGGTGAAGGAAAGCTATGACATCCTCATCGGCAACAACGAAATCGCGCACTGTGCCGTTGGACTGCTCGCCACCTCCCCCCTGGAGGCCGAAAACATCCTCACCATTATCGGTAATCTTTTTACCTTCAACGATGTCGCCACGTATTTTTATGGCGAGAAAGGCATAGAGGATATAGATACTATCATGCTTGCAAGCAAAGAAAAATATCCTCAGATAAAGAACCCTGTGA
>DTXR01000604.1 GCA_012962365.1 Chromatiaceae bacterium
GCAACACAGGCACCACTGGCGCTGGAGAAGGAACAGGGAAATATGCTGTGGTATCAGCAGGATAAACACTTTGCCGTGCCCAGGGCTGTATTCATGCTAACGCTGGAGTTGCCTGGCGTCAGGAACACTGCCAAGAAGGCGGTCAGCCTGTCCCTGCTGGTTGATCTGGTCAAGGATCAGCTCAATGCCTGGTCCTATCCCGCGCAGCTGGCTGGTCTGAGCTATTCCATCAGTCCCACTGCAGAAGGCTTGATGATGCTTATATATGGTTACGATGAAAAGCAGGCCGTGCTTTTGGAAAAGGTACTGGCCGCGCTCAGGCAGCCCGCACTGCCTGAAGACCGTTTCGAGGTATACAAGGACAAAAACATGCGCAGTCTCGCCAACCGTGCGTTGGATCGTCCCTACAAACAGATCCTGGACGAGCGCACACGTCGCCTGATCACCCCCTCGTGGAGCCCCAGACAGAAACTCAAGGCACTGAAACCGCTGACCCGGGAAGATTTGCAGGCTTATGCGGCGCATTTGTTCGATCAGGCGGAAGTCAAGGTATTGTCTTACGGCAATTTGACTCCCGAAGAAGCGAAGGTGATGAATGCCTTGCTAGACAGAGAACTGTTGTCCGGCACCAGACTGATGGAAGTGCCGGAGCCGGAACTGACCATCATCCCAAAAGGCAAGACATTGACCTACCGTTATGACGTGGATCACCCAGACTCTGCCGTGGTCATCAACTATCAGGGCAACGGGAAAAGCACTGCAGAGCAGGCCCGCTGGCGGTTGCTGGGGCATATCATGGCCAGCCCGTTCTTCAGCGCCCTGCGCACGGAGCAGCAACTGGGCTATGTAGTGGCTGCCGCATTCAACGAAGCGGAGGACATGCCTGGCATGATCTTCCTGGTACAGTCTTCGGTGGTTTCTTCCGATGAGCTACAAAAGCACATGCAGACGTTCATCCAGCAATATGAGAAAGAGCTGCTATCGATGGAAGAGCAGGAGTTCGCCGCCCACAAAGCCGGGCTTCTGGCCAAACTGTTGAAAAAGGACGATATGATGCTGAGCCGCGCGGTCCGCTACATGGACAACATAGAGCGGGAGCACTACAGCTTCGATTTCAAGAAACGGGTGGCCGATGTGGTTGCGGATCTGACAAAGGCAGACCTATTGGGTTTCTATCGGGAGAACCTCCTGCAAAACCCCCGTCGTCTGCTGGTCTATTCGCCCGGAACCCGTTTCCCGGAAAAATAGGGATATTGCTGATATAAAAACCGTTCTGAAATGACTACAATCACGCAATCCTGTTTTTATGACTGATTCGAGATGGACGCAGACCAGTTACGCCTGATATTGCTCCTGGCCGGTATGGCCCTGGTGGTAGCGATTTACCTGTGGGACAGGTACAAGCGCTCCCGCACCCGCCTCAAAGGGCTTTCTCTGCGTCAGGCCCGCCGCCTCCAGCGCGAGCTGGCCGATCAGGAGCCCGTCATTGAAGATGAGATAATCAGCTTCAGGGCCGTGGAAAAGAACAGGGATACTGTACCGGAAGAGCGGCTGGATGAAACCAAGGTTGCGCCCGAATCCTTTTTTGCTGACGAACCGGAAAACGAACCGGATATTGAGATGCCAGGCATTGAAGGCGATACCAAACCTGATCAACCGGATCCCGAACCGGTGAACCAGACATCCTTCAGTGCGACCGAAGATGATGACTACCTGCACGTTTCTCCCGAGGTGCAGGAGAGCCTTCCCTCGATGCTGGTGCAGATCGCCCTGGTCAAACAGGGTGGTGATTTTTCCGGGGCCGATATCGAGGCCGCCATGCAGGAAGTGGGGCTGCAGGCGGGCGCTATGGATATCTACCATCGGCAGGACAGCCGCTACCCGGATCGTGTGCTGTTCAGCGTCGCCAGCCTGGTGAATCCCGGGTACTTCCCCTTCGACGACATGAAGAATTTCCGTACGCCTGGGCTGATGCTGTTCACCCAGCTTCCAGGCGTGCGTGATGGTCTGGAGATCTATTCAGACATGCTCTACACCGCCAACGAACTGGCGGGCATGCTGGGCGGAATATTGCAGGACGAGACCCACAGTGTGCTTAGCAAGCAGACCATTCAGCACACCAAGGATGCCATCCTGGAGCACCGCCGCAAACTGCGCCTGGCCAAACTGCACAAATGACCGGCAGGGACGAGGAAGCCCGCGTTCGCGCTCTGCGCGAGCAGATCGACTATCACAACTACCGCTACTACGTTCTCGACGACCCGGAGATTCCGGACAGCGAGTACGACCGCCTCATGCGTGAGCTTCAGGAACTGGAAGCGGCGCATCCCGAACTCGTTTCCCCGGATTCCCCCACCCAGAGGGTCGGCGCACAGCCCCTCAAGGAATTCGCCGAAGTACGCCACAAGGTGCCCATGCTGTCCCTGGGCAACGCCTTCAGCGATGAGGAGATGGGCGATTTCGACGAGCGGGTACGCAAGCTACTGAACACAGGGCAGATCGAATACAGTGCAGAACCCAAACTGGACGGCCTGGCCATCAGCCTGCGTTACGAGCAGGGTCGGCTGGTACAGGCCGCCACCCGGGGTGATGGTCATCGGGGTGAGGATGTCACCAGCAACGTGCGAACCATTGGCGCCATTCCCCTGCGCC